>NZ_JBEZGK010000004.1:0-56137 GCF_040649935.1 Micromonospora sp. NPDC048842
CAGGACGACCTCGACGCCGTCGCCCGCGAACTCAACGGACGACCACGCCAAACCCTCGACTGGCAGAATCCAGCCGAGGTACTCCACAAACACCTGGTCGCAACAGCCGCTTGAAACCGCCGGTGCACGATGCCACTACATCCAGGACCGAGCACGATCATGCGGGGAGTGCGCGCTCCTCGGTGGGATGCTTCTGCGGGTCGAGGCACCCTGCGGAGGGCGGGCAGCGGTCCGGGCACCCTGCGGAGGGCGGGCAGCGGTAGAGGGCGCGCGGATACGACGGAGGTCGCCGGGTGCTGTGCCCGGCGACCGCTCGTCGCGGCGTACGGCCCGCCTCAGCGGCGGGACCGGCTCAGCGGTGCCCCTCCGGGCGCTGCCGCCACCTGTCCTCCATGCGGTCCAGGATTGACGACCGGCGACCGGATCGGCCACCGCGGGGACGACGACGACTCGTCGTGCCGCCCACCACGTGCAGGTCGGGTGACTGAGCCCGCCGGTGCGACTGCACCGCGAACGCGGCCGACGCCAGCATGACGACGAAGCCCGCCACCGCCAGTGGTGGAGTCTTGATCACCGCGCCATAGACCAGTAGAGCCAAGCCAGCGATGATGACGCCGGCGGCGACGAGCAGGCGACGCCGCGCATGGAAGCGCGGATCGCTGGCGCGCACGGCCGAGGCGAATTTGGGGTCCTCGGCAAGCGACCGCTCGATCTGCTCGAACAGCCGCTGCTCGTGCTCCGAGAGCGGCACGGCACTCCTCCCCGGTCACGTTGGTCGGGCCCACTCGGGCCGACAGACCGTGGCAGCCAACCGGCTGCTTACCCGCAAGTCTACGAGGGGGGTCGCGCGTCGGAAAGCGGGACGACCTATGGGCGGGGTGGATTTTCGTTTCGACGGGGATCACGGTCGCCCATCAGACTGGCCGGACCTATGACGGACCGCCCGAAACGGGCAGCGGCGGCGTCCGCGGCAGCTTCCGCTTCGCGCCAGCCACGCTCGGGCGCGCCGAGGGTGAGTTGCCGCGGAGCGCCCTGCGCCGGAGCGAGCCCTTCCACCCGGACACCGACGAGTCGGATCCGCTCGCCCGGGTCCAACGCGGTGTAGAGCGCCCAGACCGTGTCGAACATCTCGCGGGCGGTGTCGGTGGGAACGTCGAGGGTGCGAGATCGGCTGACGGTGCGGAAGTCGGCCAGCCGGACCTTGAGTGAGACGGTGCGCCCGACCTGCCCGGAGCCGCGCAACCGGACACCGACCTTCGCGCTGAGCGCGAGCAACGCACGGCGGATCTCCAACGGGTCGGCCACGTCGACGTCGAAGGTCACCTCGGCGCCTATCGACTTGTCGACGTGTTCGGGGCTGACCCCGCGCGGGTCGCGACCCCAGGCCAACTCGTGCAGGTGGGATGCCGAGGCGGCACCGACGGCTCGGCGGAGCATGCCCACCGGCGCCTCGGCGAGGTCGCCGACGGTGGTCAGGCCGAGCCGGCGTAGCGCCTCGGCAGCGCGCTCCCCCACCCCCCACAGGGCGTCCACCGGCAGCGGGTGCAGGAAATCGAGCACCTGCCCCGGGGGCACCACCAGCAGGCCGTCCGGCTTGGCCCGGGTGGAGCCCAGCTTGGCCACGAACTTGGTCGGCGCCACCCCGACCGAGCAGGTCAGCGCCTGCTCGTCGGTGACCCGGCGACGGATCAGTCGGGCGATGGTGGCCGGTGAGCCGAAGAGCCGACGGGCGCCGGTCACGTCGAGGAACGCCTCGTCGAGGGAGAGCGGCTCGACCAGCGGCGTGACGTCCCGGAAGATCTGCATGACGGCCCGGGAGGCGGCAGTGTAGGCGGAGAAGTCCGGTGGCAGGTAGACCGCATGGGGACAGCGGGCCCGTGCCTGACTGGTCGGCATCGCGCTGCGGACGCCGTACCGGCGGGCCTCGTAGCTGGCCGAGCTGACCACCCCGCGCGGGCCGACACCGCCGACGACCACCGGCCGGCCGCGCAGCTCTGGGCGGCGGCGCACCTCGACGGCGGCGAAGAAGGCGTCCATGTCGACGTGCAGGATCGGGCTGGCGGAGTCGTCGGCGTCCGGCCCGAAGCGCGGATCGTCGCCCCGGGGCAACGACTGGCTGCGGCCCATCCCGGCAGGTTAACCCGGGGGTACGACACCACCATCGGCCAGCGGGCCGAACCGTCCCCGGGTCAGCCCCGCACGACCAGCAGCGGCACTGTCAGCTCCATGGCGGTGTCCGACCCGTGGTAGGCCACCAACTTCGACGCCATCGGCCGCTCGGTGCGACTGGCCATGACCGCGTACGTGTCGTTGCAGATCGCCACCACGTCGCCGATCCGGCCCAGGTGCTCCTCGGGCACCGGCCCGAACCAGCCGGTGGCCACCACCTCGTCGCGGGTGCGTACCCGGGCCGTGGCGCCCAGCACCTCCGACCAGGCGGCCCGCACGTCGTTGACGGCGCCCGGCTCGACGTGCAGGTAACGCACCCGGGCCTCGCCGGCCACCAGCCGCACCCCGGCGCGCAGTCGCGGATCGGTGTCCAGGTCGAAGCGGTGCGCGGCAGGGATGTCGAGCTGCCCGTGGTCGGCGGTCACCAGCAGCGCCGCGTCCGGCGGCAGCCCGTCGACCAGTCGGGCGACCAGGGCGTCCACCTCGGTGGCGGCGACCCGCCAGGGTGCCGAGTCGACACCGCTGACGTGGCCGTGCCGGTCCAGGTCGGCGTGGTAGCCGGAGACCAGTGTGGGCCCGGCCCCGGCGGACAGCGCGGCCAGCATGGCCGTGGCCACCGCGTCCCCGCCGGCGGCGCCCCGGAAGTCGCCACCCCGGTTGGCGGCCACTGTCAACCCGCTGCCGCCGAACTCCGGCCGACTCACCACGCTCGTCGTCACCCCGGCCGCGCGGGCCCGTTCCAACTGGGTGGGCACCGGCTGCCAGCGCAGCGGCGACGGATCGGCGGCCCAGTCGGTGTGGGTGAGCACCCGATCGGTGCCGGGAACCCGCACTGTGAAGCCGAGCACCCCGTGCGCGCCCGGCGCGACACCGGTGCCCAGCGACACCAGGCTGGTCGGGGTGGTGGACGGGAAACCGGCGATGAGCGGCCGGGCCACCGTCGCGGCGAGCCCGGCGATGGTCGGCGCGTACGGCGCCGCGGTCGGCAGCTGGTACCAGCCGAGCCCGTCGACGAGCAGCACGGCGATCCGGCGTACCCCGGCCAGCGCGGGCCGGAGCCCGAGCGGGTCGGCCGAGCCGGGCACCCCGAGCACGGCCAGCGCGCTGGGCAGCACGTCGGCGAGACGGCCGCCGCCGTGGCCCGGCCCGAGGATCTCCAGCGGCGCCGGCCAGCCACCGGCCTCGGCGATCATGCCGGCCGGCGGGCGAACAGGTGCAGTTGGGCGGCCAGGTCCCGGTATGGCGGTTGGGCGGCCAGCGCACGTTCCAACTCGACCACGGCGGCGGACTGCCCGTCGGCGACTGCGGCCGGCAGCAGGTCGGCCAGCACGCGTACCCCGTGGATCTCCTCGACCACCAGCCCGGCGGCGCCGAGCAGCGCGGCGGCGCCGGGGGCGTCGTAGCGTCGGCGCAGCGTGTCGCGCGGGCCCGCGGTGCCGGCCGGATCGGCGGCCAGGGTGGTGGCGACGTCGAGGTGCCCGTTCATCGCGCGCCCCAGCACGGCGGCGGCCCGGCCGGCCACCAGCACACTGGCCGCGCCACCCGGGCGCAGCGCGGTGGCCAGCGCGGTCACCACCGGCGTCGGGTCGTCGACCACCTCCAGGACGGCGTGGCAGAGCACCAGGTCGACGCCGGCCGGCTCGACCAGCCCGGCGAGGGCGTCACCGTCGCCCTGCACAGCGGCGATCCGGTCGGCCACCCCGGCCTCCGCGGCGCGGCGGGTGAGCGCGGCGAGCGCGTCGGGACTGGCGTCGACGACTGTGACCCGGTGCCCGGCGCGGGCCAGCGGAACGGCGAAACCGCCGGTGCCGCCGCCCACGTCCAGCACTGTGAGCTCGGCGTCGCCGCGCCGGTCCAGCTCGGCGCGAAGCACCGACCAGATCACGGCGGTGCGGGGTGTCAGCGGCGGCTCGGCGAACCGGCCTCGGGTCTGCTCCACCCGGCCGAGCCTAGTCACCCGGCCCGGTGGTGGTGCGGGCGTGTGGCGGGGGGCGCCCACCACACGCCCGATCGGTGCGTGGTCGGCGGTCGGTCAGGCCTCGGTGCCCTCGGCCTCGTCCTCCGCCCGGGACCGGCGCTCGTTGGCCACCGGACCGTTCGTCACCTCGTACTCGCGGGGGTCGGCGAGGTGCGACGGCACCCAGCCGGTGCCCAGTCGGGTCCGCCGGGCGTTGGCGATTCCACCGGTGTACGCGTGATTTCCCGTCACTGTCGTTCCCCCTCACGAATCACGGGCCGCTCTGCCCGCTCGGGACGAGTCTCCCGCTCGACGGCTCGGGAAACCGTAATGTGGATCACTGAATCAGCGGAAGTCGCGGGATGCGGGGCTCACCGGTGGCTCGATGGCGTCCAGCCGGTCGGCGACCATGTTGGTCACCCCCTCGTGCCGCTGCAACAGCCCCCGGACCACCAGCGCGGCGCTGGTCCGCGCCACCCTCCGGTAGCGCTGCCACAGCCCCGGCGAACAGGTGACGTTGAGCATTCCCGTCTCGTCCTCCAGGTTGAGGAAGGTGACCCCGCCCGCGGTCGCCGGACGTTGCCGGTGGGTGACGATGCCACCCACCCGGATCCGCTGCCCCGGCTCCACCCGGCCGAGCCGGGCGATCGGCACCGCGCCGAGCACGTCGAGCTGACCCCGGATGAAGCGGGCGGGGTGGCTCTCCGGCGACAACCCGGTGGCCCACACGTCGGCGACCAGCCGGTCCACCGCCTCCATCCCGGGCAGCGTGGGCGCCGCCGCGCCAGTCACGGTGCCGGGCAGCCGGCCCGGCCGGTCCTGGGCGGCCGCACCGGCGGCCCACAGCGCCTGCCGCCGGGTCAGCCCGAAACAGGCGAAGGCGTCCGCGGTGGCCAACGCCTCCAACTGCGCGGCGGTGAGACCGAGCCGCCGGGCCACATCCGGCATGTCCCGGTACGGCCCGTCGGCGACCCGTTCGGCCTCGATCCGTTCGGCCACGTCGGCACCGAGGGTCCGCACACCGGACAGGCCGAGCCGGACGGCGGGGCCGTCCAGCCCCCAGGCGTGCGGCGGCTCCCCCGGCCCGCTGCCCCACCGGGTCTCCGGGGTGGACTCCAGCACCGCCAGTGCCCCGCTGGCGTTGATGTCCGGACGACGGACCTCCACCCCGTGCCGGCGGGCGTCGTCGACAAGGGTCTGCGGCGAGTAGAAACCCATCGGCTGGGCGTTGAGCAGCGCGGCCAGGAACGGCGCGGGGTGGTAACGCTTGAGCCAGGAGCTGGCGTAGACCAGGTAGGCGAAGCTCATCGCGTGGCTCTCCGGGAAGCCGTAGCTGGCGAACGCGGTGAGTTTGCGGTAGACGTCGTCGGCCAGCTCACCGGTGATGCCCCGCTCGGCCATGCCGGCGTAGAGCCGGTCGGCGATCCGGGTCATCCGCTCGACCGACCGTTTGGCGCCCATCGCCCGGCGCAACTGGTCGGCCTCGGCCGCGTCGAAGCCGGCCAGGTCGATGGCGAGCTGCATCAGCTGCTCCTGGAACAACGGCACACCCAGGGTCTTCTCCAGGGCGTTGCGCATCAGCGGGTGCGCGAAGGTCACCGGCTCCTGGCCGTTCTTGCGGCGGATGAACGGGTGCACCGAACCGCCCTGGATCGGGCCGGGGCGGATCAGCGCCACCTCGACCACCAGGTCGTAGAACTCGCGGGGCTTGAGTCGGGGCAGGGTGGCCATCTGGGCCCGGCTCTCCACCTGGAACACCCCGACCGAGTCGGCCCGGCAGAGCATGTCGTAGACCTCCGGGTCGTCCAGGGTCATGTCGCCCAGGTCGAGCCGGGACCCGATCATGTCGTAGCCGTAGTGCAGGGCGGAGAGCATGCCCAGGCCGAGCAGGTCGAACTTGACCAGGCCCACCGCGGCGCAGTCGTCCTTGTCCCATTGCAGGACGCTGCGCCCGGGCATCCGCCCCCACTCCACCGGGCAGACCTCGATCACCGGCCGGTCGCAGATCACCATGCCGCCGGAGTGGATGCCCAGATGCCGCGGGAACGTCTGCAACTCGTTGGCGTACTCCACCACCTGCTCGGGGATGTTCTCGACATCGACAGTGGCGACCGAGCCCCACCTGTCGATCTGCTTGCTCCAGGCGTCCTGCTGCCCCGGGGAGTAGCCGAACGCCTTGGCCACGTCCCGCACTGCCGACCGGGGCCGGTAGGAGATGACGTTGGCGACCTGGGCGGCGTGCTCCCGGCCGTAACGGGTGTAGACGTGCTGGATCACCTCCTCCCGCCGGTCGGACTCGATGTCCACGTCGATGTCGGGTGGGCCGTCCCGTTCCGGGGCGAGGAACCGCTCGAAGAGCAGTTGGTGCCGGACCGCGTCCACATTGGTGATCCGCAACGCGTAGCAGACCGCCGAGTTGGCCGCCGAACCCCGACCCTGGCAGTAGATGTCCTGGTCACGGCAGAACGTGACGATGTCGTAGACCACCAGGAAGTAGCCGGGGAAACCCAGCTCCTCGATCATGTTCAGTTCGTGGTCGAGTTGCGCGTACGCCGTCGGGTGCGCCTGCGGCGGCCCGTAGCGCTCGTGCGCCCCGTCGGCTGTCAGCTTCCGCAGCCAGCTCATCTCGGTGTGCCCCGGCGGCACCGGGTACGCCGGTAGCTGCGGCGCGACGAGCTGGAGGTCGAAGGCCAACTCGGCGCCGAACTCGGCGGCCCGTGCCACAGCACCCGGGTACGCGGCGAACCGGGCCGCCATCTCCGCGCCGCTGCGCAGGTGGGCGGTGGCCGCCGCGGGCAACCAGCCGTCGATCTCGTCCAGGCTGCGTCGGGCCCGGACCGCGGCGACGGTGGTGGCCAACCGACGCCGGCCAGGGCTGGCGTAGTGCACGTTGTTGCTGGCCACCGTCGGCAACCCGGCCGCGGCGGCCAACTCGGCGAGCGCGTCGTTACGGTCGGCGTCGATGGGATGGCCGTGGTCGGTCAGCTCCACGGCCACCGTCTCCGCGCCGAAGAGCGCTGTCAGCCGGTCCAACTCGCGGGCCGCCGCGTCCACCCCCTCGGTGAGCAGCGCCCCCGGCACGTGCCCCTTGCGGCAGCCGGTCAGCACCAGCACATGGTCACGCAGCTCGGCGGCGACCTCCTCCAGGTCCCCGTAATCCGGGCGACCCTTCTCCCCGCCACGCAGCTGGGCGCGGGCGATGGTGGTGGCCAGCCGGGCGTACCCCTCGTGGCCGTGCGCGAGCACCAGCAGGTGCGCGCCGTGCGGGTCGGGCTCGCCGTTCTGCGGGCCGGGCAGGCCGAGGGACAGCTCCGCGCCGAAGATGGTCGGCAGGCCCAGCGTACGAGCCGCCTCGGCGAAGCGGACCACCCCGTAGAAGCCGTCGTGGTCGGTGACGGCGAGCGCGGTGAGCCCCAGCCGGGCCGCCTCCTCGGCCAGCTCCTCCGGGTGGCTGGCGCCGTCGAGGAAGCTGAAGTTGGTGTGCGCGTGCAGCTCCGCGTAGGGCACCACGCCGTCGGGGCGGGTCAGCTCCGGTGGCTGGTACTGCTCGCGGCGGCGGCTCCAGGCCGGAGAGTCGCCGCCATCGGCGTCCACGGCGAGCGGGTCCACCACGTGCAGGTGCCGCTCCTCGCGCGACCGACCGCCGCCCGGACGGCCGGAGCCGCTGGCCCGCCCGGAGAGCACCCGCTCCAGCTCCGACCAGGGCATCTTCGGGTTGTGGAAGCTCATCGAGCATCCACCTGCGACCTGGAGAACACCAGCTCAGTCATAGATCGCCTCCACCAACCACTGCCCGGCCTCGACGGCCAGCAGCAGGGCGGCACCGTCGGCCAGGCTGACCTGGAACCGGGCCCGGCGGCGGGCCTCGACCGGCGCCCACCACCGCTCGTCCACCGGCCACGGGCCGGCCCAGCCCACGATCTCCGCCGGCTGGCCGGTGCCGACCACCAGCCGAGCCGGTGGGGCGCTCACCGCCAACCGCGCGCTGATCACCACCGGCTCACCGGCGGCGTCGTGCACCGTCGCCGTGAGCGGACTGGGCAGCACCACCGCCGGCGCGGGCGCCGGCAGCCGGCCCGGCCACGGCGGAGCCCCGCCTCCACCCCGGCCGGTGGCCGGGGCGGCGCCGGCATCGGCCGGCGGGCCAGGGCGGGCGGGAACGCGTTCGTCGCCCCACGGCACCAGTCGCACCTGGTCGGCCGGGGAGCGCCCACCACCGAGCACAGCGGTGACCACCGCTTCCGGGCCGAGGATGCCCTGCACCCGGCTCAACGCCCGGTGCGCGCGTTCCCGCTCCTCGCCGGTCTCCCCCCAGAGGCCGGCCTGCAGACCGGCCTGGGCGATCACCCCATCCGGGATCAGTCGCAGCCGGATGATGCCGGCCGTCGGTCGGGCCGGCCGGGCACCGGCGCGGCCGTTGCTGCCGGAGAGCCACCCGTCGAGCTGCCAGCGCACCCGGTCGGCGATGGCCGCGGCGGTGAGCAGGCCATCGTGCCGCCACACCCGGTGCAGCTCCTGCCCGTGCTCGGTGACCGCCTCGATGCCGAGCCGGGTGCAGGCCAGCCCGTGCCCGGCCAGCCGTTCGTGCAGCCGCTCGGCCAGCGCCCGGGCCACGAACGCCGCCGCGTCGACCCGGTCGATCGGCTCGTCGTGCTCCGCGGTCACCGTCAGGTCGGCCGGCGGCTGCCGGACGGCGAGTGGGCGGTGGTCCCGCCCAGCGGCCAGCCGGTGGGCCAGCGCACCGTCGAACCCGAACCTGGCCAGCACGTCGCCGGCCGGCAGTGCGGCGAAGTCGCCGAGGGTGCGTACCCCCAGTCGGCGCAGCAGGTCGGCCAGCGCCGACCGGCCGAGCGCCTCGACCGGCAACCCGGCCAGGAACTCCGGTGTCCCACCCGGTGCCACCACTCGGCCGGCGCGAGCGGCCAACCCGGCCGCGAACACCCCGTCGGCGATGCCGACCTGGCTCTCCACCAGGCACGACTGCGCCACGTGCTCGATGATCCGCTCAGCGGCCGCCTCCTCGCCGCCGAGGTAACGGCCCGGCCCCCGGGCGGCCACCGCGCAGGCTCCCGGACGGACCACCTCGACGCCGGCGACCAGTTCCTCCACCGCGGCGACCACCGGCTCGAACGCCCGGGCGTCCCGGCCGGGGTCGTACTCCACGACTGTGAGCTGCGGACAGCGCCCCTGCGCCTCCCGCTTGCGCAGCCCTCGACGCACCCCCTCGGCGCGGGCCCGCTCGGAGCAGGCGACCACCCGATTGGCGTGCAGCACGGCGACCGGGCCGGTCGCCGGCACCCCGTCGACGATCTCGGCGGCGAGCACCGGCCAATCCGGGCACCACAGCAGCAGCGTGCGTGCCGGCGCGCCGGTCACCCCCGACCGACCAGCGCGAGTGGCGCGGCCGATCGGCCCGCGGGCGACGGCAGCGTACGAGGGATCACCCGGGTCAGCTCGTCACCCGGGAGCCAGACCTTGATCTCCTTGGGCCGGGCGGCCGCCCCGCGCCCGCGCGCCGAGACGGTGATCTCCCGGCGGCGCAGCCGCCCCCGGCCCAGCCCGAGACCCTCCCAGACTCCCCTGACCACCTGCAGCGTCACGTCCGCGCCGTCCCACCGGCCGTACGGGACGAGCACGCTGCCGCGCTGCCGGGCCCGGGCGGCCAACCGGGTGGCGACCGAGGCGGAGACCGAGGCCGGCACGGTGGTGACCACGACGTCCACCCCGTCGATCAGCGCGGCGACCACTGTGGCCCACTCGGGGCCGGGGTTCGGCACCAGGGCCAGCCGGTCCAGGGCGATGCCCAGCTCAGCCGCCGCGCCCGCGCCGAACGTCGGCACCCCGACCACGGCGCACCACGAGCCGGCCCGGGACGCCTCGGCAAGCAGTGCCAGCATCAGCGAGGTGCCACCGCTGCGGCGGGGCTGACCGGCGGCGACAGCGATGGTGCTGCCCCGGCGCAGGCCCCGGTTGGGCAGCAGACCGGTCAGCTCGGGCACCACCGGTAGCACCCGGTGGCCACCGACCGGGTCGGGTGCACTCGCCGGGCGCACCAGATCGGCCAGCGCGGCGGAACCGACCACCATGCGGCCCGCCATTGGACCAACTCCCCCGTCGTTGCTGTGGATCAGATCAGGACCGGCACGCCGTGCCACCGGCCGCCCGGCTCCCCCCACGGGGCGGCCGGTGGCACGGCGGGATCAGGCGGCGAGGCCGTCCAGGGCCGGTTGGTGGGCCACGCCGAGCGCGGTTTCCACCACAGTGACGAACTGTTCGGCGGCGCGAAGCAGGTCGTCGGCCTCCCGGGCGCTGACCACCCGGGGAATGCCGGCCTCGGCGGCGGCGCGCTTGCTGGCCCCCGCGGCGAAAAACCGGGACCACTCGTCGAGCTCCGGAGCGACGGCGCAGAGGAGGACCCAGACGCTGGTGATCCGGTTGCGTCGACTCGGCGCGGGTCGGGCCCGGGCGGCGAGCAGAGCCGCCGCCGCGCGCAGGGCGGCCAGGTGGGCAGCCGCGTAGCGCAGACCGTCAGGTCGGGTCTGGCCGGCCTCGACCAGCCCACGGCGGGCCAACATGAGGAGTTGGGCGGGGGTGCGGTGCGGCAGCACGTGCGCCGGCACCGTCGGTGCCTGAGCCGGGTTGGTCGGCATGGATGTCTCTCCTCCACGTGGCCGAGACGTCACCGCGGCGGCTGCTGCTGCCGACGAGACGTCGAGGTCGGGGTGGTGCGGAGGAAGACGCACCGGGTGTGGCCGGCCGGGTGTGGATGCTTCCCCACACCACACCCGGCCGGCGGACCGGCGGGTGCGTCGCCCGCCGCCCGGGGGTCGTGGGCGGCGGGCAACGCTCCTGCCTGTTGGGACCAGGCTCGCGACTGCCCGGAAACCCAGGTGCGGCCCGCGGAGCCGCACAACCCGGAGGTGGCGCCGCGAAACGCCGCGCTCCGGCTGGTTGGAACGGGCGTTCGAGGCAATCGAACACTCGTTCTAACTGCTGCTGACAGTACACCTCCCCTCCGACGAA
The DNA here is from genome assembly GCF_040649935.1 of Micromonospora sp. NPDC048842. Lineage (NCBI taxonomy): Bacteria > Bacillati > Actinomycetota > Actinomycetes > Micromonosporales > Micromonosporaceae > Micromonospora > Micromonospora sp. NPDC048842. The sequence goes on from NZ_JBEZGK010000004.1 coordinate 11,150, forward strand.
AATGCAACGTGTGACGCGCCGAGCGTGCCGGCCGACTGAACCGGCCACCAACGGACCGGGAAGAATGGCGGGATGCAGCCACACCCGAACGTACGGGCGGTGCAGGACGCGCTCACCGCCGCCGGCACCCTCGACGGCGCCGGTGAGCCCAGCATGGTCCGTCTGCTGCCCGACGCGGTGCACACCGCCTCGGCGGCCGCCGAGGCGCTCGACGTCGAGGTCGGCCAGATCGCCAACTCACTGATCTTCGACGCGGACGACGCGCCGCTGCTCGTCCTCACCTCCGGCGCACACCGGGTCGACACCGCCGGCCTGGCGGCATCGATCGGCGTCACCCGACTGCGCCGGGCCACCCCGGAGTTCGTCAGGGCCCACACCGGGCAGCCGATCGGCGGGGTCGCCCCACTCGGGCACCCGCACCCGCTGCGCACCCTGGTGGACACGGCGCTGGCGGCGTACCCGGAGATCTGGGCCGCTGGTGGCGTACCCCAGGCGGTCTTCCCGACCACCTACCCCGAGCTGTTGCGGGTCACCGCCGGCACCCCGGCCGAGGTGGCGTGAGCGAGCGAAGCGAGCGCACCAGCGGGCCCAGCGGCGACGCGTTCGCGCGAAGCGAGCAGACCAGCAGGCACAGCGGCGACGTCAGCGCGGCTCCGGAGCTGGTCACGCTGCACGTGTGGCGGACCTCGCACGGCGCGCTGCCCCGGGCGCTGACCCGGATGGCGGTGGACCCCCGCCGGCTGCGGGCCCTCCCCGGCGTTCGGTTCGGCAAGCTGCTGGGCACCGGGACCGGCACCGACTTCGGGCCACGGGACGCCGACCTGACCCGGTGGGCGGCGCTGACCGTCTGGGACTCTCCCGCCGCGGCGGCCGGCTTCGACGACTCACCGGTCGGGCGGGCCTGGGCGCGCATCGCCCACGCCCAGGCGCGCATCGACCTACGCCCGTTGACCAGCCGGGGCGAGTGGTCCGGCCAGCGGCCGTTCGGCGACCCGTCGGGCGGCCGGGTCACCGGCCCGGTGCTGGCACTGACCCGGGCCCGGCTGCGGGCCCGCCGGGCGGCCACCTTCTGGCGGGCGATCCCGCCGGTGGCCGCCGCCCTGCGCGACGCGCCCGGGCTGCTGGCCCGGTTCGGGGTCGGAGAGGCCCCGTTGGGTTGGCAGGGCACGGTGAGCGTGTGGCGCGACCCGACGGACCTGGTGGCGTTCGCGTACCGTCACCCGGAGCATCGGGCGGCGATCATGCGAACCCCCACCGCGGGCTGGTACGCCGAGGAGCTGTTCGCCCGGTTCGAGGTGCGCGACGTGGTCGGCGACCGGTCGGTGCTCGGATGGGTCGCCGACGGCGGCCCGGAAACGGTGAAGGGTGGACGGGCATGAGGTTGGTGCGCTGGACGCCGGACGATCTCGTCCGGCGGCTGGACGACGTGGTGGCCGTCTACGGCGAGGCGATGGGATACCGCACCGACCTGCTGGAGGCCCGGCGCGGTTACATCGCCACCCACGTCCGTCGGCCGGGTTTCCGGGCGGTCGCCAGCCTGACCAGCGAGGGGCACCTCGCCGGCTTCGGCTACGGCTACCTGGGCGCCTCCGGTCAGTGGTGGCACGACCAGGTGCACCGCGCGCTGGACGCCCCGACTCGCACGCGCTGGCTCACCCACTGCTTCGAGGTGGTCGAGCTGCACGTCCGGCCACCGGCGCAGGGGCACGGCCTGGGCACCGGTCAGCTGCGCGCGCTGCTCGGCATGGCGGAGGGCGACACAGTGCTGCTGTCCACCCCGGAGGCCGACGAGCAGACCTCGCGGGCGTGGCGGTTGTACCGACGGTTCGGCTTCGTCGACGTGCTGCGCGACTTCCACTTCCCCGGCGACGAGCGACCGTTCGGCGTACTCGGTCGGGATCTGCCGCTCGAGCCACCGGCGTCATGACCCGGCGGATCTCCTGGACGCTGCTCGCCGTCCTGGTGCTCGCCCAGATCTGCTACCCGCTCACCACCGGCGCCACCCGGGCCGGGCTCACAGTGGCCACCGTCGTCCTCGGTTGGCTGCTCTCGGTCGGCCACGCGCTGCTCAGCCGGGGCCCACGGGTGGCGGCGGCGCTGGTCGCGGTGGCGACCGGCGGCGGGTTCGCGATCGAGGCGATCGGGGTGGCCACGGGTGTGCCGTTCGGCAGCTACGACTACTCCGGAGAGCTGGGCCCCAAACTGGCCGGCGTGCCGCTGATCATTCCGCTGGCCTGGACCTGGATGGCCTGGCCGGCCTGGCTGGCAGCGGTCCGACTGACCGGCGGCACTGCCGCGACGGCCGGCGGCGGGTCGACGGTGGGGCGATGGGTGGGACGGATCGCGCTGGCCACCGTGGGGCTGGCCGCCTGGGACCTCTTCCTCGACCCGCAGATGGTGGCCGAGGGCTACTGGGTCTGGCGCGACGCCACCCCGGCCCTGCCCGGCCTGGCCGGCATCCCGGTCAGCAACTACCTGGGCTGGCTGCTCTTCGCGGTGCTGATGATGAGCGCGCTGCGCCCGCTGGCCGGGCCGGCCGCCGAACACACCGATCGGCGGGACCACCCGATGGTCGCGCTCTACCTGTGGACGTACTTCTCCAGCATCCTGGCCCACGCCGTCTTCCTCGACCTGCCCGCCTCGGCGCTCTGGGGCGCCGCCGGGATGTCGGTGACCGCCGTACCCCTGGCGGTGACAGTGCTCCGCGCCCGGCGCGACAGTCACCTCCGGCCGGCCGACCCCCAGCCACACCGCCCCGGCGTCGACGCGACCCGATGACCGTCCTGCTCGCCCTGCTCATCGCCGTCGCCGCGTTGACCGGGCACACCTGGCTCAACGCCACCCGGTGGCTGCGCCGACCCACCGACCGGCCCGACGACGTCGACGAGCAGGTCACCGTGCTGCTGCCGCTGCGCGACGAGGCCACCCGGGTCACACCCTGCCTGCGCGCCCTGCTGGCCCAGCACGGCGTGCCCGGGCTGCGCGTCGTGGTCCTCGACGACGGGTCCACCGACGGCACCGCCGACGTGGTCCGCGCGGTGGCCGGCGACGACCCCCGGGTCACGCTGCTCACCGGGGTCGCCCCACCGCCGGGCTGGCTGGGCAAGCCGCACGCCTGCTGGCAGCTGGCCACCCGGGCCGACCCGGACGCCACAGCGCTGGTCTTCGTCGACGCCGACGTGGTGCTCGCCCCGCACGCCGTGGCCGCTGCCGTCACCGAGTTGCGCGCCGCCCGGGCGACGCTGCTGTCGCCGTACCCCCGGATCGTGGCGGCGACGGCAGGCGATCGGTTGGTGCAGCCGCTGTTGCAGTGGCTCTGGCTGACCTTCCTGCCGCTGCGTGCGATGGAGCGCTCGTCGCGACCGTCGCTGGCCGCGGCGGGCGGGCAGTTCCTGGTGGTGGACCGGGCCGGCTACACCGCCGCCGGCGGGCACGCCGCGGTCGCCGACAAGATCCTGGAGGACGTCGAGCTGGCCCGAGCGGTCAAGCGGGCCGGTGGGCGGATCGCCCTGGCCGACGGCTCCCGGCTGGCTACCTGCCTGATGTACGACGACTGGCCGCAACTGCGCGACGGGTACTCGAAGTCGCTCTGGGCGTCGTTCGGGCACCCGGGCGCGGCGGCAGCCGTGGTGGCGGCGCTGCTACTGCTCTACACCGCACCGCCGCTGATCGCGCTGACGGGTGCGGCGGCCGGCGCACCGAGGGTGGCCGCAGTGGGCCTGGCCGCGTACGCGCTCGGGGTGGCCGGGCGGGTGCTCACCGCCCGCGCGACCGGTGGCCGGTGGTGGCCCGACGCGCTCGCACACCCCGTGTCGGTCGTGGTCCTCGGTTGGTTGACCCTGCGGTCGTACCATCTGCGAAAGCGACGCCGCCTGACCTGGCGGGGCCGCCCGGTCAGCTAGGGAGGACGCGGCATGGCGCGGATCGTGGTCGTCGGCGCCGGGGTGGGTGGCCTCGCCACCGCCGCCCGGCTGGCCGCCACCGGGCACCAGGTGACCGTCTTCGAGGCCGCCGACACGGTCGGCGGCAAGCTCGGCCGGTACGCGCACGACACCCCGGCCGGGTCGTTCCACTTCGACACCGGGCCGAGCCTGCTCACCCTGCCCGAGGTTTTCCACGACCTGTTCGAGGCGACCGGGGCGAAGCTCGACGAATACCTGGACCTGGTCCCGCTGAACCCGATCGTCCGACACGTCTTTCCCGACGGCGGCCCGACCCTGGACTCGTGCGCCGACCCGGCGGAGTTCACCGCCCGGATCGGGGCCGTCCTCGGTGACCGGGCGGCAGCCGACTGGCAGCGGCTGTGGCGGCGGGCGGCGCGGGTGTGGCAGGCCTCCTCACGGGACATCCTGCGTCGTACCGTCGACTCTCCCCGCGACCTCGCGTCGCTGGCCTGGCGCGTCGGCGACCTGGCCGCCATCGCCCCGGGCCGCAGTCTGCGCGGCCTGGGCCGCCGGCACCTGTCCGACCCGCGGCTGCGGATGATGCTGGACCGGTACGCCACCTACACCGGCGCCGACCCACGTCGGGCACCGGCGGCGCTGGTCGCGGTCCCGTACGCCGAGCTGGCCTTCGGCGGCTGGTACCTGCGCGGTGGGCTGGGCACGCTCGCCGACGCGCTGCTGACCCGCTGCCTGGACCTCGGCGTGGTGGTGCAGACCGACGCCACTGTCACACGGATCGACGCCACCGGCGGCCGAGTGCACGGGGTACGCCTCGCCGGCGTCACCGCCCCGGTCCCCGCCGACGTGGTGGTGGCCAACGTGGACGCGCTCACCGTCTACCGTGACCTGCTGCCGCACCCGCGTCGGCTGGCCGGGCTGACCGACCGCAGCCTCGCCGGCTTCGTGCTGCTGCTCGGCGTCTCCGGCAGCACCGGGCTGGCCCACCACAACGTCTTCTTCCCGGACGACTACGACGCCGAGTTCGACGCGGTATTCGGTGACCCCGGGCGCGGTGTCCGGGCCCGGCCGGCGGCCGACCCGGCGGTGTTCGTGACAGTGGCCGACGACCCGATGGTCCGCCCAGCCGGACACGAGGCGTGGTTCGTGCTGGTCAACGCCGCCCGGCAGGGCACCGCTGCGGGCGCTGTCGACTGGCGACGCCCGGGGCTGGCCGACGCGTACGCCGACCGGATCCTGGACGTGCTGGCGCGGCGCGGCGTGGACGTGCGCGACCGGCTGTTGTTCCGCGAGATCCGCACCCCGGCCGACCTGGACGTGGCGACCGGCGCGCCAGGTGGCTCGATCTACGGCACCGCCGGTGGGCTGCTCCGCCCGGCGAACCGGGGCCCGGCGCACGGGCTGTGGCTGGTGGGTGGCTCCACCCACCCGGGCGGCGGGTTGCCGATGGTGACCCTCTCCGCGCAGATCGTCGCCGACGAGATCGGCCCCGCCTGGTAGAGCCGGCCTGCTCCAGCCGGCGCCGGTCCCGGTCGGCGCCTTCCAGCCGGCGCCTGATTTCGGTCGGCGTCGGGCTGGCCCGCTCTAGTCGGCGTCGAGCAGTGCGCGGCGGATGCTGGAGAGCAGTTGCCCCAGGCCGAAACCGGCCAACAGCACCCAGACCGCTGTCGCCATGGTGATGGTGCCAGCGGCCAGGTCCGGCTCGATCAGCCCGGCCAGCCCGGCGACCAGCAGGCCGGCCAGCGCCACCGAGACCCGGGTGGGGCGTTCGCCCACTGTCACCGCGCCGATCTCCCGCATGCCGGCGGCGACCGCCCGCGCCCGAACGTACTCGTGCAACCAGGACAGCGCGCCGCCCGCGACGACCAGCCCACCCGGCGCGCCCACCAGCCAGAACGCCAGCAGCCACGCCACCTCACCGAGCCGGTCGGCGACCGAGTCGTAGACGTAGCCGAGCCGGGTGGTGCGGCCGGTGGCGACCGCCACCGCACCGTCCACGCTGTCCGCCACGGCGGCGAGCAGCACGAACAGCGCGCCGAGGAACGGCCCGTCCCCCGGCCGGCCTACCAGCAACGGTACGCAGAAGCAGAGCAGCACCCCGGCCACGGTGACAGCGGTGGGGCTGACCCGTAGCCGGCCCAGCACATATCCGACGTGGTACGCGAATCGCAGCCAGGCACGCACCACCGGCGCCGCGACCCGAGGGTCGAACCCGCCGTGCAACCGCGCCCACGCCGTGGCGTACTGATCCCAGTTCAGCTGTGTGCCCACCACGGATCAACCGTCGTGCCGGGCAACAGGTGTCGCAGGCGCAGCGTTCACACGCGAGCGCCGGCCTTCAGGTTCTGCCAGACCTCGCGGGTCGCGGTGGACCGGTTGAGGGTGATGAAGTGAATTCCCGGCACTCCCTCGTCCAGCAGCCGGCGGCACATCTCGCTGGCCTGTTCGATGCCGAGCCGGCGGACGGCGTCCGGGTCGTCGGCGACGCGTTCGAAGCGGGCCGCCAACGCCGGTGGGAACGGCGCACCGGACAGCTGCACGGACCGCTCGATGGTGCTGAACTGGGTCACCGGCATCACGCCGGCCAGGATTGGGGTGTCACAGCCAGCGGCGGCCACCCGGTCACGTAGCCGCAGGTAGTCGTCGGCGTCGAAGAACATCTGGGTGACCGCGAACTCCGCGCCGGCCCGACACTTGCGGACGAACTGGGCGGTGTCGCTGGCCACGTCGGGCGAGCGGGGGTGCTTGTACGGGAAGGCGGCCACGCCGACGCTGAAGTCGCCGGCGTCGCGCACCAGCCGGACCAGGTCCTCGGCGTAGTCCACGCCCTCGGGGTGACGAATCCACTCACCGCCCGGGTTGCCCGGAGGGTCACCACGAACGGCAAGCACGTTGCGCACCCCCACCCCGGCGAGCCGGCCGACCACGTGCCGCAGCTCGGCGACGGAGTGGTTGACCGCGGTGAGGTGCGCCATCGGCAGCAGGGTGGTCTCGGTGGCGATCCGCTCGGTCACCGCCACTGTGGTGTCCCGGGTCGAGCCGCCGGCGCCGTACGTGATCGACACGAACGACGGGCGCAGGGACTCCAACTCGCGGATGGCCTGCCAGAGCAGCTGCTCCCCCGCCTCGGTCTTGGGCGGGAAGAACTCGAACGAGAAGGTCGGCTGGTGCTCACGAATGAGCTCCCCGATCGCTGGCTGCGGATTGGGGAGTGTCGAGGGAAGACCGAGCGCCACGACCCGACTCTAGCGGTCGATGGCACCAGGACCCAGGCCCTTCCCACCCAGCGGCGTCTGGTGGGCGGCGTCGCTCGGGTCTGCGGTGAGCCCGTGGGCGGCGTCGCCCGGTCTGGTGGGCGGCCTCGCCCGGTCTGGTGGGCGGCCTCGCCCGGTCTGGTGGGCGGCCTCGCTCGGTCTGGTGGGCGGCCTCGCTCGGGTCTGCGGTGAGCCCGTGGGCGGCGTCGCCCGGTCTGCCGTGAGCCGGGCGGTGTCGCACCGCGCGCCCCGACTCGACTGCGGAAAGGCGTCATACCTCCGAGGTAGGAAGGGACGGTGCGGGAGGGGCGGCGGGGGTGGCCCGGGTCTCGCGCGGGGGTCAGCAACCGAGCGGTGGCGCCGGTCCCGCCCGCTCGGGCGGGTGGGTCGTCACCGCACCGACGCCCGCCAGGAGGACAGATGATCCCGCTCGCATCGCCGCGCCCCGCGCAGCTCGGGCCGCTGCTGGCTCGGTGCCGACTGGAGCGGGGCTTGAGCCAACAGCGAGCCGCCGCCGAGTTGTGTGCCGCCGCCGGGGTGCCGACGCTCAGTCGGCACGAGATTTCCCGGTGGGAACGACAGCGTCGCGTGCCGGGCGGGTTCTGGCTCGGCTGGCTCGCCGTCGTCCTGGACGTGCCGCTGGTGGTGCTCGCCGAGGCTGCCGCGGCCACCCGTCGGGCCGGCTCGACGCGGGCCACCGGGCCGGGCCGCGCCACGGCGGCCGGCGCGCGACCGGCCAGGCGGACGGGGCCCGGCCGCACCGGCGGGACTACGCGTGGCGGTGGAGCACGAGCACGGGCGACCGGCTAGCGTCGGGGCGTGACCCACGCTGCTCCCGTGTCCCCCGTCGACCGCGCCGGCCTGCGGCAGCGGGTCGACAAGGCTCTCACCGAGTTCCTGGCCGGCCAACGGGTCCGGCTCGCCGCCGTGGACGACGCGCTGGGTCCGGTGGCCGAGGCGATCGAGGCGTTCGTGCTCGGCGGCGGCAAGCGGCTGCGTCCCGCATTCGCGTACTGGGGGTTCCGGGGAGCCGGCGGGCTGGACGGCGACCAGGTGCTGACCGCCCTGGCCGCACTGGAATTCGTCCAGGCCAGCGCCCTGATCCACGACGACCTGATGGACCGTTCCGACACCCGTCGCGGCGAGCCCGCGGTACACCGACGGTTCGCCACCCGGCATCGGGAGGCCGGCTGGGGTGGCGACGCGGACGGTTTCGGCGACGCCGCGGCCATCCTGCTCGGTGACCTGTGCCTGGTCTGGTCGGACGAGCTGCTGCACTCCGCCGGCCTGGACCTGTGGTCGTTGGCCCGGGCCCGGCCGGTCTTCGACGAGATGCGCACCGAGGTCACCGTCGGGCAGTACCTCGACGTGCTCACACAGGTCACCGGGGACACCTCGGTGGAGCGGGCCAGCAAGGTCGCCCGGTACAAGTCCGCGAAATACACCGTCGAGCGTCCGATGTTGCTCGGCGCCGCGCTGGCCGACGCGCCGGAGGACGTGCGGACGGCCTACTCGGCGTACGGGCTGCCGCTGGGCGAGGCGTTCCAGCTCCGCGACGACGTGCTGGGGGTCTTCGGCGACCCGGCACTGACCGGCAAACCGGCCGGGGACGATCTACGCGAGGGCAAGCGCACCTACCTGGTGGCGGCGACAGTGGAGGCCACCGACGACGCGGGCCGTGAGCTGCTGCTCGGCCGGCTCGGCGACCCGGAACTGGACGAGCACGGGGTGGCCCGGCTCCGCGAGGTGATCTCGGGGAGCGGGGCGCTGGCCCGTACCGAACAGCGGATCGTCACACTCACCGACGCCGCCCTGGCCGCCCTGGCCGCCGTCGACCTCGACACCGAGGCCCGCCAAGCCCTGGTAGACCTGGCCATAGCCGCAACCCGCCGATCCGACTAACCCCACCCTGCCCCACCCCGCCCGCGCCCGCGTTGCCCGCTCCCGCGTTGATCATGAAGTTATTGCCACGACACGCCGAGCGGGCTGGCAACAACTTCATGATCAACCGGGGCGGGGGCCGGGGGGGCCGGGGACGGGGTTAGAAGCCTTGGGCTTGGGCTCGGCGTTTCACCTCGCGGGCCTGGTCGCCGGAGAGGGCGGCGGCGGGGGTGGCGCCGGGGAGGGTGTCGTCCGGCTCGTAGAGCCAGCGCAGGACGGCCTCGTCGTCGTAGCCGTTGTCGGCGAGCAGATTGAGCACGCCGGGCAGGTGCTTGAGCACGGTCTGGTTGGCCACCAGGTCCGCCGGGATCCGGCGGACGCCGTCGCGGCGGACCGCCAACAACTCCCGGTCACGGATCATCTGGTGCACCTTGCTGATCGACACGTCGAGGCGTTCGGCGACGTCGGGCAGGGTCAACCAGTCGGCCAGGTCGGTGGGGCCGGCGAGCTCCAGGCCGGGCGCGGCCTGGTCGGGTACGGGTTCGGTCACCCGACCACCCTGCCACGCCGCCGCCGCGACGAGCCACCGGCACCCCGGGCCGCCCATCTGCGCCCTCTCCCCTGATCGCCGCTGACCTGCGAACACGGGGCGGGGAACGCGGCGGGACGGACCGGTTCGGCATACGGCTGTAGCATCCTGTTCATCCCTCACCCTCTGGACACATAGACTGCCTGCCGATGGACACTCAGGTCGCCGACACGTTGCTGGGCTCGCTGATCGACGGGCGCTACCGCATTCGCGGTCGCGTGGCCCGTGGTGGCATGGCGACCGTGTACACCGCCACCGACGAACGCCTTGAGCGCACCGTCGCCGTCAAGATCATTCACCCGACCCAGGCCAGCGAGGCACGGGCCCGGATCGCCAACTTCGTGGCCCGGTTCACCGACGAGGCGAAGACCATCGCCCGGCTGACCCACCCGAACGTGGTGGCGGTCTACGACCAGGGCACGCACGCCGGCCTGCCGTACCTGGTGATGGAGTACGTCCGTGGCCGCACGCTGCGTGACGTGCTGGCCGAGCGACGCCGGCTCAACCCGGACGAGGCACTGGCCATCGCCGAGCAGATGCTCGCCGCGATCGCCGCCGCGCACCGGGCCGGTCTCGTGCACCGCGACGTCAAACCGGAGAACGTGCTGGTCGCGGAGGCGCCTACCGGTGGCGTCGCCAACCTGGTCGACAGCGTCGTGAAGGTGGCCGACTTCGGGCTGGCCCGGGCGGTCGAGGCGAGCGCCGACGAGGAGCAGGGCAACCAGCTGATGGCCACCGTGGCGTACGTCGCCCCGGAGCTGGTCACCGAGGGCCGCGCCGATCCGCGCACCGACGTCTACTCGGCCGGCATCGTGCTGTTCGAGATGCTCACCGGTCGGGTGCCGTATGACGGAGACCGCCCGGTGGACGTCGCCTGGCAGCACGTCGACCGGGACGTGCCGACGCCCTCGACGCTGGTGCCGGGCCTCCCGTCGGTCCTCGACGATTTGGTGCAGCGGGCCACCCGCCGCGATCCGGGAGCGCGGCCCGCGGACGCCGGCGCGTTGTTGGCCGAGGTGCAGGTGGCCCGGGATCGTCTGGGCGACGCCAACAGCCACACCGCCGTACTCCGCCCGATCAGTGACGCACCGTCGCTCTCCCAGCCGACCATGATGGTCGCGACGGTCCAGCCGCCCAACCGCCCGTCGTGGGCACGTCTGCCCGAGGGCGCCAGCAGCCAGGGGCCGGGGCGGCGTCGGGCCGCCCCGGAGCCGGCGGAGGGCCTGGGCGCCCGGCTCGCCGCGCTGCGCAGCACTGTGCTGAGCAACCCCCGTGGCCGGCTGGCCGTCGCGGCAGTGGTCGTGACGCTGGGCCTGGTGGCCGCGCTCGGGGGTTGGTGGTTCGGCGTCGGCCGCTACACGGACGCTCCGCAGCTGATGAGCCTGAGCAAGGCCGAGGCGCAGGCGCGGGCCGACCGCACCGGGCTTCTCATCGAGTACGCTGAGCCGCGCTTCGACGAGAAGGCCCCGAAGGACACTGTGCTGGAGCAGAGCCCAGCGTCCGCTGCCAAGATCGTCAAGGGTGGCACGATCACCCTGACCCTCTCCCTCGGTCCGGAGCGTTTCCCTGTACCGGACGTGATCGGCAAGGAGTTCGAGCTCGCCGAGGCGGACCTTGTCAACGTGAAGCTGGTGGTCGCCAGGGGCACCGCCCGCTACGACGACAGCCTGCCGGCCGGGGTCGTGGTAGACAGCTCCCCCAAGGTGGGCACCGAGGTCAAACCCGGTGCGAAGATCACCCTCATCCTGAGCCGGGGCAGGGCGCCGGTGACGGTGCCGAACCTGGTCGGCAAGAGCCTGACCGACGCCCGGACGGCCCTGGCCCAGCTCAACCTGGTGCTGAAGGAGACCTACAAGGACTCCGACAAGCCTAGGGACGAGATCCTCGGCCAGAGCCCGGCCGATGGCGCCGGCGTGGAGAAGGGCACCGAGGTCAAGCTGGACGTCAGCAAGGGGCCACCGCTGGTCGCCATGCCGCGGGTGATCGACCTGCCGTGCCAGCAGGCCAAGCAGGCGTTGGAGGGTCAGGGCTTCCCGGTGACGATGGCGATCAACCCGAACGCCGTGGTCCGGATCCAGCTCCCGGGCGAAAATTCGCAGGTGGCGCCCGGCACCCCGGTCACACTGACGTGCTTCTGATGCCGACGATCTGCGCGCGGCCGGTGGGCACGCACACTCCGACCTCGGGTGGGCTGGCGAAGGCCGCCCTGCCGTACGCCGACGCGACCGGCGCGCAGGTGGTGCAGGTCTACGTCTCCAACTCGCGAGGCTGGGCACTGCCCGACGGCGACCCGGCGCAGGACGCGCTGTTTCGCGACGGTTGCGCCGAGCGGGGCATTCCCGCGTTCATCCACGCCGCGCTGCTGGTCAACCTCGGCTCGCCCACCCCGGCCACTGTCGAGAAGTCGGGGCAGACGCTGGCGCACGCGCTGCGTCGGGGCGTGGCGATCGGCGCGCGCGGGGTGGTGTTCCATGCGGGCAGTTCGGTGGACGAGGGGCACGCCGAGGCCGCGATGGGACAGGTCCGCGAGGTGTTGCTGCCGCTGCTCGACTGGGCTGCCGACGCTGGCGGGCCGATGTTGCTGGTCGAGCCGAGCGCCGGCGGTGGCCGGTCACTGGCCTCCCGGGTGGAGCAGCTCGGGCCCTACCTGGACGCGGTGGACGGACACCCCATGCTCGGGGTCTGCTTCGACACCTGCCACGCCTGGGCGGCCGGCCACGACCTGGCTGCCGAGGGCGGCATGACGGCGACCCTGGACACCCTGGTCGCCACTGTCGGCGCGGACCGGCTGCGGCTGGTCCATGCCAACGACTCGAAGGATCTGTGCGGCTCCACCCGGGATCGGCACGAGAACATCGGCAAGGGCAGCATCGGCGAGCCCGCCTTCGCCGAGCTGATGGCGCACCCGGCGACCGCTGGCGTCCCGATCGTCGTGGAGACCCCCAGCGAGAAGCACGTGGGCCACGCCGCCGACATCGCCACCCTCACCCGCCTGTCCCACCCCTGACCCCAACCTTGTTGATCAAGAGGTTTGCGTCACCCGGCGACCGGAATCTGACGCGAACCTCTTGATCACCGAGGTGAACGGTGGGTGGGGGTGGGTGGGAGTGGGTGGGGTGGGGGTGGGTGGGGTTTTAGGCTGCGGCGAGGATGCGGGGTAGGGCTGCCACCGCGCGGTCGATGTCCGCGTCGCTGAGGCCCAGGTGGGTGACCAGGCGGGCGGTACGGGGGCCGAGCACCGAGATCAGTACGCCCTCGGCCCGCGCCGCGGCGGCCAGCGCCCGCGCGTCCAGTGTGTGCTTGGTGAGGTCCAGCGCGACAAGGTTGGTGCGGACCGTGGTGGCCAACACACCGAACGGCGCGACCGCCTCGGCGAGCCGGGCCGCCTTCGCGTGGTCGTCGGCCAACCTGTCGATGTGGTGCGCGAGCGCGTACCGGCCGGCGGCGGCGAGAATGCCGGCCTGGCGCATGCCCCCGCCCATCCGCTTGCGGATCAGCCGGGCACGTTCGATCTTCTCCGCGCTGCCGATCACCAGCGAACCGACCGGCGCGCCGAGGCCCTTGGAGAGGCATACCGACAGCGTGTCGAAGAGCCGGCCGTACTCGATCAGCGGCACCTGGTCGGCGACGTGCGCGTGCCAGATCCGGGCGCCGTCACAGTGCAGTGCGACCCCCGCCTCGTCAGCGACCCCGCGCAGATCCCGCAGGGTCGCCAGCGGAATCACCCCGCCGCCGCCGCGATTGTGGGTCTGCTCGACGGCGACCGCGCGGGTGGGGACGGCGAAGTAACCGTCCGGCCGGATCATCCCGGCCACCATCTCCGGGTCGATGTCCGCGCCCACGGCGGGCCAGGTCCGCGAGGAGATCCCGCCGTACGCGGCCGCGGCGCCGATCTCGTACGTGACCACGTGCGCGTCGGCGTCGCAGAGCAACTCGTCGCCGGGCGACACCAGCAGTTGCAGGGCGATCTGGTTCGCCATCGACCCACTCGGGGCGAACAGCGCCGCCTCGTGCCCGAACAACGCGGCGACCTCGGCCTCCAGCGCGTTGACGCTCGGGTCCTCGCCGTAGACGTCGTCACCGACCTCGGCGGTGGCAATCGCCTCCCGCATCCCGGCGGTGGGTCGGGTCACCGTGTCGGACCGCAGGTCCACGAACAGATCAGGCACTGTCATCCTTTCAACTGCCGACTGCGGGCTCGCAAGCTCACTCCCCGCGTCAGCCATGGTCATCCTCTGACTTGCCGGCTGCGGGCTGGCAAGCTCAGCCCCGCAGCATCTCCGCTACGAGGAAGGCCAACTCCAACGACTGCTGGGTGTTCAGACGCGGGTCGCAGGCGGTCTCGTACCGGTCGGGCAGGTCGAGATCCTCGATCCCCTGGGCGCCGCCGAGGCACTCGGTGACGTCCTCGCCGGTCAACTCGACGTGCAGCCCGCCGGGGTGGGTGTCCAGCCCCCGGTGCACCTCGAAGTAGCCGAGCACCTCGTCGACGATGCGGTCGAAGTGCCGGGTCTTGTAGCCGTTTGACGACTCGTGCGTGTTGCCGTGCATCGGGTCGCACTGCCAGACCACCTTGGCCCCGGCGGCGGTGACCTTGGCGACGATCGGCGGCAGCGCGTCGCGTACCCGGTGGTTGCCCATTCGGCTGATCAGGGTGAGCCGGCCGGGGATGTTGTCCGGGTTGAGCTTCTCGCACAACTCGATCGCCTCGTCCGGGGAGGTCGTCGGGCCGAGCTTGACCCCGATCGGGTTGGCGATTCGGGAGATGAAGTCGATGTGCGCCCCGCTGATCTGCCGGGTGCGCTCGCCGATCCACAGGAAGTGCCCGGAGAGCCCGTACGCCCGACGGTCGGAGACCCGTGTGAGCGCCCGGTCGTACTCCAGGGCCAGGGCCTCGTGGGAGCAGTAGAGCGTGACGGTGCGCAGCGCCTCGTCGTCGGTCATGCCGCAGGCCCGGATGAAGGCCAGCGCCCGGTCGATCTCCCGGGCGATCGCCTCGTAACGCTCCCCCGCCGGGGAGTTCTTCACGAAGCCCTTGTTCCAGTCGTGCACGGCGTGCAGGTCGGCGAGCCCGCCGGCGAGGTACGCCCGGAGCATGTTCATCGCCGCCGCCGAGTTCGCGTACGCGCGGATCATGCGCTGCGGGTCGGCGACCCGGGCGGCCGGGTCGGCCTCCAGTGAGTTGATCATGTCGCCGCGGTACGCGGGCAGGCCGCGGGCGTCGGTCGGCAGCGAGCGGGGCTTCGTGTACTGCCCGGCGACCCGGGCGACCTTGACCACCGGCAGCGACGCGCCGTAGGTGAGCACGATCGCCATCTGGAGCAGGGTGCGGGCGTTGGCCAACAGGTGGCTCTCGGTGTTGTCCACGAACGTCTCGGCGCAGTCACCACCCTGCAGCAGGAACGCCTTGCCCTCGCAGACCAGGGCGAGCTTCTGCCGGAGCTGGTCCACCTCGTAGGGCGCGACGACCGACGGCACTGTGTCGAGGACCTTGCAGACCGCGGCCACGGCAGCCGGGTCGGACCACGGCGGGATCTGCTCGCGGGGCAGCTCCCGCCATCGGTCCAGACCGAGCGCGGCGTCCTCGGCGGAGTCGATGGTCGGTCGGCTGGTCTGCAGGCCCGGGCTGCCCACCGCGGGATGGCTCAGCTGATGCCACTCATGGCGCATGACAGAAAGCGTACGGCGACGGTCGGGGTGGCCGGGCGGCGAGGGGGACGGTTCCGGCAGATGGGAGATCAATCCGCCGGGCGCTGGTCAGGACGCGGGGGTAGGGGCGACGCCGCTCGGCGTCGGGGCGGCCGGTCCACCCGGCGCTTCGGCGGCGATGCACCAGTCGCTTCCGTCCCGGGTGACGGTGAAGACCAGTGGCCGGACGACGGTGCGCTTGCCGACCGCGACCGAGACCGAGACGCGGACCTCCTGCCCGAGCGGACCGGACCGGATGTCCGTGATGGCCGCCTCCGGCACCTGGAAGTGGTCGGCGAAGTCGCCGTTGGGGCCGGTGGCGCCCAGGTCGAAGCCGTCGTGCAGCAGAGCGCAGAGCTGGCTGCGGCCGGCGGCGACGTCCTTGGCCGCCATCGCGTCGAGGTACGCCTGCACGCGCTCACGGGAGCGGGTGGCGGCCTCCTCGGCGGGGGCTCGGGCCGGCTTGGCGGCGGACTTCTCCTCGTCCTTGTCGCCGATCCCGCAGCCGACCAGGGCAACTGGCAGCAGCATCAGCCCGGCGGCGGTCGCCGCCAGCCTGCGGTGCGTCGGGCGCATGATCACCTCCGTCGGCGGTGAGATCGAGACGTGCCGAGCCGCGAGTCTGCCACATCCGGCTGACCGAGCCCAATGGCGGCGGCCCGGTCGACGCTGGGCGTCGGCCGGGCCGCTGTGTCACGGGCGGGAAGGGACGGTGCGGGCCCCTTCCCGCCGTGTGGGTGGTGCGTCGGCCCTCGGCTCAGCCGAGACCGCCCTTGATGGCGCCGATGAGCTCGCCGTTGCTCGTGTCACCGGAGAGCTCCCAGAAGAACGCGCCACCGAGGCCCTGGTTGTTCGCGTACGTCATCTTGCCGTTGATGGTCGACGGGGTGTCGTAGCTCCACCAGTTGCTGCCGCACTTGGCGTACGCGGTGCCGGCGATCGTGCCGGTGGCCGGGCAGGTGTTCTTGAGGACCTTGTAGTCCTCGATGCCGGCCTCGTAGGTGCCCGGCGCCGCGCCGGTGGCGCTGCCACCCGGAGCGGCCTGGGTGACACCGGTCCAGCCCCGACCGTAGAAGCCGATGCCGAGCAGCAGCTTGTTGGCCGGGACGCCCTTGCTCTTGAGCTTCTGGATCGCCGCGTCGGAGTTGAAGCCCTGCTGCGGGATGCCGGTGTACGAGGTGAGCGGTGAGTGCGGTGCCGTCGGACCCTGGGCGGCGAAGGCGCCGAAGTAGTCGTAGGTCATCGGCATCAGCCAGTTGAGGTTGCCGATGGCGCCGGCGTAGTCGGTGGCGTCGATCTTGCCGCCGTTGCTGCCGTCCGCGGTGATGGCGGCGGTGACCAGGGCGCTGGACCCGAACTTCGACCGCAGCGCGCCGATCACGTTCTTGAACGCGTTCGGGCCGCTGGTGTCACAGGTCAGGCCGCAGGCGTTCGGGTACTCCCAGTCGACGTCGATGCCGTCGAAGACGTCCGCCCAGCGCGGGTCCTCGACCAGGTTGTAGCAGCTCTCGGCGAACGCGGCCGGGTTCTGCGCGGCCTGGGTGAAGCCGCCGGACCAGGTCCAGCCACCGAACGACCAGATCACCTTGAGGTGCGGGTTCAGCTGCTTGAGCTTGCGCAGTTGGTTGAAGCTGCCGCGCAGCGGCTGGTCCCACGTGTCGGCGACGCCGTCCACGCTCTCCGCGGCCGTGTACGCCTTCTCGTAGTCGGCGTAGCTGTCACCGATGGCGCAACGGCCACCGGTGGTGTTGCCGAAGGCGTACAGGATGTGGGTCAGCTTGGCGGCCGAGCCGCTGGTCTGGATGTTCTTGACGTGGTAGTTGCGCCCGTAGACGCCCCACTCGGCGAAGTAACCGACGATCTTCTTGCCGCCCGGGTTCGGCGGGTTGGTGGTCGGCGGTGGCGTGGTGGGCGGAGGGGTGGTGGGCGGCGTCGTCGTCGGTGGGGTGGTGGTCGGCGGAGTGGTGGTCGGCGGGGTCGTCCCGCCGCCGCACGCGGCACCGTTGATGGTGCAGTTCAGCGGTGCCTTGTAGGCGCCGCTGCCGTTGTAGCCCCAGCTGAACGAGGCGCCGGGGGCGATGCCGCCGGCCCAGCTCTTCTTGACCGCGACGTAGTGGTTGCCGCTGCTGGTGACGTCGGCGTCCCACGCGCTGCTGATGGTGGTGCCCGACGGCAGGTCGAACTCGATGCGCCAGGTGGTGACGGTGGCGCTGGAGCCGTTGGTGACGGTCACCCTCGTCTCGTGACCGGTCCCCCAGTCCTGCGCCTTGGTGAAGGTGGTGGTGACAGTGCCGGCGCCGAACGCGGTGGTCACCGGCACCGCTGCGACGGTCACGGCGACCACGGCACCGGCCCAGAGGGCTCGGCGGAGCGATCTTTTCATGAGGCGTCTCCCGAACTGTTAGGAAACTTTCCAAAAGAGATGGTGAGACGGTACTCACGCCGTCATCAGTTCGTCAAGATGCGCATGTTTCGATTTCTCCTGGTGCACGGAGTGCGTACGCTGCGCCCACCCCGGGTCGACACCCGGCCGGCGCGTAGCCTCGGCCCATGACCGTCTTCGACATCCCGATCGACGCCCTCAACGGCGGCCCCGCCGACCTGGCCCGCCACCGCGGCAAGGCGTTGCTGGTCGTCAACGTGGCCTCCCGCTGCGGCCTCACCCCGCAGTACGCCGGCCTCCAGACGCTCGCCGACTCCTACGCCGACCGGGGCCTCGTGGTGCTCGGCGTGCCGTGCAACCAGTTCGCCGGGCAGGAGCCGGACAGCGCCGCCGAGATCAGCGACTTCTGCCAGGTCAACTACGGGGTC
Organism: Micromonospora sp. NPDC048842; assembly: GCF_040649935.1. NCBI lineage: Bacteria > Bacillati > Actinomycetota > Actinomycetes > Micromonosporales > Micromonosporaceae > Micromonospora > Micromonospora sp. NPDC048842. Next base: position 29,275 of record NZ_JBEZGK010000004.1, read on the forward strand.
ACCTTCCCGTTGACCGAGAAGGTCGACGTCAACGGCCCCGACCGGCACCCGCTCTACGCCGCGCTCGTGGACACCCCGGACCCCGACGGGCACACCGGTGACGTGCGCTGGAACTTCGAGAAGTTCCTGGTGGCCCCGGACGGCTCGGTCGCCGCCCGCTTCGCCCCCACTGTCGCGCCCGACTCCGACGACCTGCGCGCGGCCATCGAGAAGACCCTCCCCACCTCCTGAGGGCCCGGGGCGGCGCGACTGGGCTGAACCAGGCCGGGCTGGACTCGGCCAGGCCGGGCTGGACTCGGCCAGGCCGGGCTGGACTCGGCCAGGCCGGGCTGGACTCGGTCGATCATGGAGTCGTGGTGCCCGGATTACCGCCATGGGCCCGAAACGCCCCCCACCACAACTCCATGATCGACGGCCTCGCCGGGCCTCCCGACCTCTGGCCGCCACCGGACTGCTCGTCACCCGGAGAGTGGCACGTTGCCGGAGAGCCGGTCGGCGACAAGCGTGAGCAGTACGTTGTGCAGAACGGGCTCGCGCCGCGACCAGGCACCCGGCGGGACAGCGAAGGTCGCGAGGTCCGCGACGAGGACAGCGCGGGCTTGACGGTCCCCGCAGCCGCCCGGCAGCAGGCAGCCGGAATAACCCATCAGTCTGGTCGGGAATGCGTCGTGGGTGGACGGAGTTGGGAACGAGCATGACAACTGTGGGACTGATCGGCAGTGGCAACATCGGCGGCACCCTGGCCCGACTGGCGGTCGACGCCGGCTACGACGTGGTGCTGAGCAACTCGCGGGGCCCGGAGACCCTCACCGACCTGGTCGGGACCCTGGGCACGCGCGCCAGCGCCGGCACCACGCAGGACGCGGCGCAGGTCGGCGACCTGGTGGTGGTCACTGTGCCGCTGAAGGCGTACCGCGCGGTGCCCGTGGAACCGCTGGCCGGCAAGGTCGTCATCGACACCAACAACTACTACCCGCAGCGCGACGGCACCTTCCCGGAGCTGGACTCCGGCGAGACCACCAGCAGTGAGCTGCTCCAGCGGCACCTGCCGGACTCGCGGGTGGTCAAGGTTTTCAACAACATCTACTTCAAGGGCCTCGCCGCGCTCCCCCGGCCGTCCGGCGCGGCCGACCGCAGCGCCCTCGCGATCGCCGGCGACGACGCCGCCGCGAAGGCCGAGGTGACAGCTTTCCTGGACCGGATCGGCTACGACGCGGTGGACGCCGGCCAGCTGGCCGAGGGGTGGCGCTACCAGCCGGACACGCCGGCGTACGGCACGCTCTACTCCGCCAGCCCGACCGACTGGGAGCACCCGGCTCCGGGCGACGCCGCGAAGCTGCGCGCCGCCCTAGCCGCCGCCACCCGCTGAGCTGGGCCCGCCACCCTCCCCACGATCGCCTACCGGGTGGTCGGGCGGAGGGTGGCGGGGCGACGGGTCGTCGGCGACGCGGGCCATCCGGTGCGCCAGTTCGGCGCGCAGTCGGTGGACGTTCGGCGTGGTGGCGACCAGCGACACGTGGATCTCCTGCGGGCTCCGCCCGCGGGCCCTGCTCCACAGGCCCACCCGGCCCCATTCCCAGCGGTCCAGTACCGGCCGGGTCCGGTCCCGATCGGCGATGTCGACGACCAGGGTCGGGCTGACCCCGCCCCGCACCTCGGTTCGGGTCAGGTCGGGCCAGTCGACCTGTACCGTCCCAGCGCCGGGCACTGTCAGTTCGAGGAAGTCGCGGGTCAGCCGGAGGGGCAGCCCGCCCTGACGCCGTAGGTGTATTGGGAAGCGGATCGCCGCCAGCAGAAGTATCGGCCCGTGCGGAAGCGGGTTGTACCAGGCATTGCCGAACGCGATGCCGAGCAGCGCGAAGGCCGGCAGGACCACCAGCGCCGCGCAGGTCACCCGGCCCAGCACCCGCCTGCGGGACCGCCGGAACCGAATCTCCCCTGCATCGACCTCCGTCACCATTGCTGTCCAGTAGCCACTCGTGAGCGAACCCAAACAGCTCGCCCCCATGCCTCGGATCGGTAGCGACAGCCGACAAAAAACATCGCTGTGGCAACTTGCGCCGCAGTCCTGTTCACGGGACCCTGTTCTCTGGGTTGCCGCCCGCTCACCGAACGTGCCCCCGGAGGCGACATGCACACGCTCCGTACCGTGCCCCGCCGGCTGCTGGCCGGCTCCGGCGCGCTCCTGCTCGGCACCGCCCTCGCCACCGCCGCCATTCCGATCCCGGCGAACGCCGCGACCGGCGCGGACACCGTCGGATACGTCCGGCTCGCGCACCTCTCCCCGGACACCCCGGCGGTGGACGTCTACCTGGCCGCGCCGGGCGCGGCGAAGCCGCAGGTCTTCCCCGGGGTCGGTTACGGCGTGGTCTCCGACTACCTCGAACTCGCGCCGGGCCGGTACGCGGTGGCCATGCGCGAGGCGGGCGCCCCCGCCAGCGACCCCCCGGTGCTCACCACCGAGGTCGCGGTTACCAGCGGGGACGCCTTCACTGTGGCCGGTGTCGGCCGGCACGCCGACCTCGGCCTGCGGGTGCTCAACGACGATCTCAGCGCCCCCACCGACGGCCGCGCCAAGGTGCGGGTCGTACAGGCGTCGGTGCGGACCCCGGTGCTCGACGTGGCCGCCGCCGACGGCCCGATGATCGCCGACGGGGTGCAGTTCGCCACCACCACCGACTACCAGCAGGTCGAGCCGGGCAGTTGGCGGCTGAAGCTGACGGGGGCCGGCGGGCCGAGCACCGACGCCGAGGTGCGCCTCACCGGCGGCGCCGTCTACTCGCTGCTGGTGCTCGACGCGAAACAGGGCGGGCTCACCGCCGAGCTGCGCCGCGACGCCGAGGGCGGCACTGTCGTCCCGGCCGGCGGGGTGGACACCGGTGCCGGTGGCACCGCCGGGGCCGGGCTCGACGCGTACCCACTGGTGGCCGGCGGTCTGGCCGCGGCGGCCGGCGCGGTGGTAGTGCTGCTCTGGCGCCGGCGGCGGCGCACCACCTGGTGAGCGCCGGGCCGGACCCGTCGATCCGGCGGCACCGAGAGCGCCGGATTCCGCTGGCCGCGCTGGTCGCGGCCGGCGCGGCGCTCTGCCTGGCCGCCGGCACCGGGGTCGGGCTGGCCACCACCGGCCCGCCGCCACCGGTGGCGAGCTGGCACCCCGGCTGCGGTGACGACTGCCCGTCGGTGGCCGCCGCGCCCACGCCACACGGTCCACCCACGCGGGTACGCGTACCGCGCATCGACGTCGACTCACCGCTCACGGTGCTGGTTCTGGACCGCGCCGGCGTGCTGATTCCGCCGACCGACTTCCACACCGCCGGCTGGTACGGCGGCGGCCCCGCCCCGGGCGACACCGGTCCGGCCGTACTCGCCGGGCACCTGGACTCACGACGCGGCCCGGCGGTCTTCGCCCGGCTCGGCGAGCTACGGCCCGGCGACCTGGTGGAGGTGTGGCGCGGCGGGCAGCGGTTGCCGTTCCGGGTGACCGGGTCGCTGCGTACCCGCAAGGACCAGTTTCCGACTGCCGTGGTCTACGGCCCGACGCCCGGGGCGGAGCTGCGCCTGGTCACCTGCGGGGGCGACTTCGACCGGCGGCGCGGCCACTACGTCGACAACGTGGTGGTGTTCGCTGTGACCGAGGCCCCCGACCCGGTCCTGCCGACGTCCGCGGCGGGCTGAGTCAGAGGGGGCGGCGGCCGGCGAAGCCGCACTCTGCCCGGTGGTACCAGCGCACGTCGGAGTCGCCCTCCAGCCAGCACCAGAGCACGGCGCGGCCGGCCCGTTCGCCGGGGAAGTCGAGCAGCACCGGGGCGATGCCCTTGACCTGGATGTCGTGCTGGTGCAGCTCGTCGACGACGGCGTGCAGCCGAGCTTCCAGCGCCTTGACCTCGGCCAGCCCACCGAGCGCGCTCACGCCGTGGTCGGCCAGGTCGGCGCGCAACTCGGCCAGGTCTGCCCGGACGCGGATCAACTCGTCGATGCGCGGTTGCAGGGTGGCCACCAGGTGCCGGGCCTGGGCAAGTGTGAACACCGGGCCAGTATGCGGCACGCACGGCCCCGCGACGCGCCCCGACCGCTCAGTCGGCCTGTGCCGCCAGCTCGCGGGCGCGATCCCGGGCGGCCTCCAGCGCGGCGAGCAGCGCCGCGCGTACGCCGTGCTTCTCCAGCTCACGAATCGCGGAGATGGTGGTGCCGGCCGGCGAGGTGACCGCCTCGCGCAGCTTGACCGGGTGCTCGCCGGAGTCGCGCAGCATCACCGCCGACCCGATCGCGGTCTGCACGATCAACTCGTGCGCCACCTGACGGGGCAGCCCGAGCAGGATCCCGGCGTCGATCATGGCTTCGACCAGCAGGTAGAAGTAGGCCGGGCCGGAGCCGGAGAGCGCGGTGACAGCGTCCTGCTGCGACTCGGGCACCCGGATCGTCTGGCCGAGCGGCTTGAACATCTCCTCGGCAAGCGTGAGGTGCGCCCCGGTGGCGTGCGCGCCGGCGGAGATCGCGGTCATCGCCTCGTCGACCAGCGCCGGGGTGTTGGTCATCACCCGCACCACAGGGGTGCCCTCGGGCAACCGGCGGCTGAAGAAGCTGGTGGGCAGACCGGCACAGAGCGAGATGACGAGCTTGTCTGCCGGCACCTTGGGGCCGATCTCGTCGAGGAGCGCTGCGGCGTCCTGCGGCTTGACCGAGACCGCGAGCACAGCGGCCTCGTCGACCGCGGTCAGGTTGTCGACCACCCGTACGCCGTACCGGGCGGTCAACTCCTCCGCGCGAGCGGGTCGGCGGGCGGTGGCCAGCAGCCGGTCCACCGGCCATCCCGAGCGCAGCAGCCCGGAGAGCATCAACTCACCGATCTTGCCCGCGCCGATCACCGCGACCGTGTGCACTCCGGCTGACATGTCGGCCCGTACCCCCTCGCATTGGGTCGCGGCGCGGCGGACCTGGAGGCCCGCCGCGCCGCCGACGATCGATCAGCTACCGAAGAAGACCTCGGCCTCGGCGTACCGCTCCAGCGGCACGGTCTTCAGCTCGCGGGTGGCCTCGGCGAGGGGCACCCGGACGATGTCGGTGCTCTGCATCGCGACCATCTTGCCCCAGTCGCCGTCGTTGACGGCGTCGATGGCCTGCAGGCCCAGGCGGGTGGCGAGCACCCGGTCGAAGGCGGTCGGGGTGCCACCGCGCTGGATGTGGCCCAGCACCACGGTGCGGGCCTCCTTGCCGGTCTTGGCCTCCAGCTGCTCGGCGAGCCACTGGCCGATGCCGCCGAGGCGGACGTGGCCGAACGAGTCGAGCTCCTGGTTGGCGAGGACCATCTGGCCGTCGAGCGGCTGGGCGCCCTCGGCGACCACGACGATCGGGGCGTACTGGTGCTGGAAGCGCTTCTCGACGTAGCCGGCCACCTGGTCGACGTCGAACTGACGCTCGGGCAGCAGGATCACGTTGGCGCCGCCGGCCAGGCCGGCGTGCAGGGCGATCCAGCCGGCGTGCCGGCCCATCACCTCGACGACCAGGGTGCGGTGGTGGCTCTCCGCTGTGGTGTGCAGCCGGTCGATGGCCTCCATCGCGATGTTGACAGCGGTGTCGAAGCCGAAGGTGTAGTCGGTGGCGCCAAGGTCGTTGTCGATCGTCTTCGGCACGCCGACGACGTGCACGCCCAGCTCGTAGAGCTTGGTGGCAACGCCGAGGGTGTCCTCGCCGCCGATCGCGATCAGCGCGTCCACGCCCTGGGCGGCGAGGTTGTCCTTGATCCGCTCGACGCCGTTCTCGATCTTGAACGGGTTGGTCCGGGACGAGCCGAGGATGGTGCCGCCGCGGGGCAGGATGCCGCGAACGTCGGCGATGTCCAGCGGGCGGGACAGACCCTCGAGCGGGCCCTTCCAGCCGTCCCGGAAGCCCACGAACTCGTGACCGTAAGTGGCGACGCCCTTGCGGACCACCGCCCGGATGACCGCGTTGAGACCGGGGCAGTCGCCGCCGCCGGTGAGCACGCCGATACGCATGATCCGCTCATCCTCCTGGAGCATCAGGTAAAGCCCGATATGCCCCAGGGTATGTGTCAGGTCAGACCATCGGCGCCGTTGCCGGCCCGGGGCGGGCCGTCACTGCGAACTGTAGTCGGCCCGCCAGTACGACGACAGCGCGCCCCGGGCACCCGCCCCCGGTCAGTAGGTCACCTCGTGGTTCTCGCCGCCCTTCGGCGGCCGGCCGGTGACCGCGGCCCTCGCGTAGTCGAGCAGGTTCACCACGGTGCTGTTCGGGGAGTCCCAGTACTCGGCGGAGCTGGCGTGCACCTTGATCAGCGTGAGGCCGGAGGTGTCCAGCCCGTCGGGGAACCACGCCTTGAGCAACGGGTTCCACAGCCGCTCGGCCCGGGCCCGGTCGAACCCCTCGGTGGCGGTGCCGGAGATCGACACCCACGCGTTGTGCTTCTGATCGGAGAAGGCGACGTTGACCTCCGGGTTCACCCGGATCTGGCGGACCTTGGCCGAGTCGGCGTAGGCGAAGAACCACAGCTCGCCGTCGAACTCGGCCTCCTGGAGCCCCATCGGTCGACTCACCTGCCGCCCGTCCAGAGCGGTGGTGGTGAGCATGCAGATCCGCGCGGCCCGGGCCAGGCCGGTGACCCGGGCGCGTGCCTCCGCGGCGCTGCTCGGCTGGTCGCTCATGGCAATCTCCCTCGGCTCGGCTGGTCGAACCGTTGCCCGGGACAGAACCGGTCAAACCTACGGCGGCGCGGCCACCACTCAACGGGCGGTCATCGCCCGCCAGCGGGCCAGATTGTGCCGGGCGTCGACCAGAGCGTCGTGCCGGGCCGCGTCCGCGTCCGGCAGGGGCGGCCGGCCCCGGTCGTCCCAGAGCTGCCGCAGCTCCTTGGTGTAGCGGGGAATCTCCCGGGGCAGCGCCGGCATCGCGCCCCAGAGCTGGGCGAGCACCACGTGGTCGTACGCGGCGAACCAGGCCCACAACTCCAACTGCTCGCCCGGCCGGTCCCGGATCGGCTCCATCAGGAAGTCGTACAGGTCGTCGCGGATGCGCTCACGCGAGCGCCAGGCCCGGTCCGCCGGGGAGGGGAGCTTGTCCAGCACGTTGCGTCGAACCCAGGGCACGGCGCGGGAGTCGTCGAACTCGGTGGAGACCGCGTAGAACTCGCGGCCGTACTCGTCGACGACACCGATCGAGACGAGGTCGACTGTGGTGCCGTCCTCGATGAACTCGCAGTCGTAGAAGTAGCGGTAGACCATTCCGGGCATCCTCGCCCACCGCCGCACGGCCGCGTCCGGCGGGGCCCGTCCGGAGGTCGACCGAGCTCCGGCGACACCTCGTGATCGGCACGTCGCAGCTCGTGACGGTCACGGAAGTGCTTCGAGGGGTGTACAGCAAGCGACCGGACCGTCATGATCTGATGTGTACCGCTACCGGACGCCGAATCGGTGTCAGTTCACCTTGTCGGGGCCCATCAGGTTCGCCCGGTGAGCGAGTTGTGGTCCATGACCGGGGGAGGGGTTGGGCCGTGGAGGTTCGCCTGCCGGAGCCGGGTGACGCGCTCACGGGTGTCGAGATGTTCGCCGGGCTGGAGCCCGAGGTGCGGCAGCGTGTCATCGCTGCCGCCGTTCCGCGCACCTACCGCAAGGGCCAACTGCTCTTCGTGGAGAACGACCCCGGTGAGTCCCTGATCGTGCTGCGCCGCGGCGCGGTGGCGGTCTTTCGCACCGCACCCACCGGCGAGCGGGCCGTGCTGTCGGTTATCCGTCCACCGGACGTGCTCGGTGAGGTCTCCCTGCTCGACGCGTCCACCCGCTCCGCCTCGGCGGAGGCCATCGAGGACTGCGCGGCGCTCGCGCTCTCGCGGGGCGCGTTCATGGAGTTGGTGCACTCCAACCCCCGCATCCTGGACGCGGTGATGCGCTCACTGGGCGGGCTGATCCGCCGGCTCACCGAGCAGAACGCCGACCACGTCTTCCTCGACCTGCCCGGTCGGGTGGCGAAGACGCTGGTGCGGTTGGCCGGCGAGAGCCAGGCACCGATGATCACGATCGAGCTCAACCAGAGCCAGCTGGCCGAGATGGCCGGTGGTTCCCGGCAGAGCGTCAACCAGGCGATCGGCTCGTTCGCCAGCCGTGGCTGGCTGCGCACCGAGGGCCGCCGGATCGTGGTGACCGACGTGGCCGCGCTGCGCCGCCGCGCCGGCATGGCCGACCGCTGACCGACCGGCCCGTCGCCGGTCGGACGTCCGATCTGGACAACCGCCACCCGTCGCCGCCCGCTCTCCTACCCGTACGCACGGCTGCGCCGGCTGCCAGTGGCAGCCGGCGTCACCGTGCTCGCGGTTCAGCGCGTGGGGCTCAGCGGGTCGGGCCGAGCCAGCGGGTCGCGCCCGGCCAACGGGCCGCTGTCGACTGGTAGCCGGGGCCCGCCCAGATCCCCGGCCCGGCCCAGAACCCCGGCCCGGCCCAGATGCCCGGTCCGGCCCAGCCGCTCGCGGTGGTGGTGGTCGTCGTCGTGGTCGCCATCTCGTCCCCCTGGTCAATGTTGGCGCCTGTCGTGCCTGTCTTGCCGAGGACGCTACGGCGTAGAGCGGTGGGACAAAATAGGACAAATCGACATGAATCACTGGCTGAAGAGCGGTTGTTGGCTCCCACACCACGCTGACAAGGTTGCCGCGCCCGCCCCTGTTCCAGGGCCCGCGCCGACATACCCGCAGCAGTGAGGAGCCAACGGTCATGTCATTACTCCGCGGCAATGTCGCATTTCGTCGGTACTGGTCGGCGCGCCTGGTGTCGTACACCGGTGACCAGCTGGCCCGGACGGCGCTGCTGATCGCCGTCTACGACCGGCACGGCGGCGGCGCGGTGGCCCTGCTGCTGCTGGCGTCGACGGTGCCCCGGCTGCTCGGGCCGTTGCTCGGTGCCCTGGCCGACCGGTTCGACCAGCGCCGGCTGATGATCGGTTGCGACACCGCCCAGGCGTTGACGTACCTCGCCGTCGCCCTGCTCGCGCCGCCCCTGCCCGTCCTGTTGGCGCTGATCACCGCGGCGACCACTGCCGCCACCGCGTTCACTCCCGCCGGACGCAGCCTGCTCCCCCGCCTGGTCGAACGCGAGCAACTGCCGGCGGCGAACGCGCAACTCGCGACGGGCATGAACATCGGGCTCGCTGCCGGGCCAGCCGTCGGCGGCCTCCTGCTGGCGACCCTCGGGCTGACCGCCACGCTGCTCGTGGACGCGGCGACCTTCGTTCTCTCCGCGTTGCTGATCGGCCGAGTCCGGACGCTATCGACGACCGGCGCGACCCGCCGGTCCGAGCCCCTGCACACGGTGCTGCGCGAAGGGCTGCGTGTGGTCCGAGGGCACAGCGTCGTCCGTGCGGTCTCGGTCGGGTTCCTGGTGATGGTGATGTTCGCCGCGCTGGACAACCTCGCCATCGTCCCCCTCGGACGCGCCGAGCTGGGCGCCACCGAGGTCACTATCGGTCTGCTGGGCACCGCCTACGGCGTCGGCATGGTGCTCGGTCCGATGTGCCTGGCGAGAACCGGCGTACGCATCCGAATGGACCTGGTCCTCTACGGCGCGTTGCTCGCACTCGGCGCCGGAACGCTTGTCACCGGCCTCAGTCCGGTGATCGCGCTCGCCATAGCCGGTCAGGCGGTGGCCGGTGTCGGCGCGGGCTGGCACAACGCCGCCGCCGACACCCTCATCCAGCAGAACGTGCCGGCCGAACGGCTCGGCGTGGTGTTCGGCACCGTCTACATGTTCCCGTACGCGGCGGAGGCACTGGCCTACGCCGTCGGCGCGCCGCTGCTGGCGGTGGTCGGGCCACGATGGCTGCTGGTCATCTCGGGGTTGGGTGTGCTGGCCACCCTGGGGCTGATCGCGCCCCTGCTCACCCGGGCCCTGGGGCTACGGCTGCCGGCACCGGGCAGGTTCGCGGCGGCCAACGGGTGAGACCGGACAGACGAGTGCGGCCGGCGGACCGTTGGCCCGCCGACCGCACCCGGACGATCAGTTCTCCTTGCCGTCGGCCGGCGGCGCGCCCGGCCCCGGACCGATCTTCTTCGGATCGGTCGGCTTACCAGCCGTGGACGTGCTCGACGAGGTGGTCGTGGTCTCCCCCGACCCGCCCGACTGACCCTCAGGCTCTTCCACCATGCCCTGCTCCTCCAGTTCGGCGAGAGTGACCGCATCGACGTCGATCGTGTCCCCCGGCGCCCACTGCGTGCCACCCGGATCGGTCCACGAGGCGGACAGTCGTACCTGCACGGCACTCTCCCTGACATGAAACTTCCTGGTACGGAACACTAACCCCGACCGATCGATGCCGTTGCCCGTCCGCACGTCGGGTACCCGACTGGGCCGACCGGCCGCGATACTGACCTCTTTCGCCCACGGAGCTGACCATCGACCTCAAGTGTGGACACTGCGCCCGCGCGGCCGGGCCGGACGACCGCTTCTGCGGCGGGTGCGGCCAGCCGCTCGGGGTCAACTGCGCGCACTGCGGGCACGCCAACAGCACCGAGGTCAACTTCTGCACCAGCTGTGGTCAGCCGCTGCGGGACCACGTCGTCGCGGTGCAGGAGGACAGGCGTCAGGTAAGCGTGCTCTTCGTCGACATCGTGGACTTCACCAGCTACGCGGAGCGGGCCGACCCGGAGCAGGCCCGCAGCCTGCAGCAGACCTACTTCGCCACGGTGCGCCGGATCGTGCACCAGTACGGCGGGGTGGTCGAGAAGTACATCGGCGATGCGGCGATGGCCCTGTTCGGCGCGCCGGTGGCCACCGACAACGACGCGTTGCGGTGTGTCCGCGCCGGCCTGGAGCTGCAACGGAACCTGGCCCGCCAGCCCGCCGGTCCGCAGCCGCCGCTCGGTTTCCGGGTCGGCATCGCGACCGGCGAGGCCCTGGTCGACCTCTCCGCCACCCGCGACGGTGGGCAGGCCTTCGTGACCGGAGACGTCGTCAACACGGCCTCCCGGCTGCAGGGGTTCGCCCCACCGGGCGGTGTCGTCGTCGACGAGAGCACCTGGTCGGCCACCCGACACGAGATGGAGTACGCCGACCAACCACCCGTCACCCTGCGCGGCAGGTCCGCTGTGAGCCGGATCTGGCTGGCCGTCCAGGTGCGACCACACCGGGACCCGCGCGGCGCCGAGCTGACCCCGATGGTGGACCGGGAGCACGAGCGCGGCCTGCTGGTCAACGCACTGCACCGGATGGTGACCGAGCGGACCTCCCAGTTGGTGACGGTGTTCGGCCCGGCCGGTGTGGGCAAGAGCCGACTGCTGCGCGAACTGGCCCGGCACGCCGGCAGCATGCCCGGCCCGCCGATCACCTGGCTCGTCGGGCAGTGCCCGCCGTTCGGCGAGAACGTCACCTGGGCCGCCCTGTCGGACATCGTGAAGACCTGGGTGGGCGTGCCGGAGGTCGACGACCCGGCCGCGCTGCGTGAGCGGCTGCGGTCCCGGCTGGGGCAGCTCGCCGACCCGCACGCGACCCGGCTGGCCGAGGCGCTCGGGCCGCTGATCGGCGTGCCCGGTGAACGGCTCACCCCCGGTGAGACCGAGGCCGCCTGGCGGCGGTTCCTGATCACCCTGGCGACCACCGGCCCGACAGTGCTGGTCTTCGAGGACATGCACTGGGCGGACCAGGCGATGCTCGCCTTCGTCGAGCAGTTGGGCGCTTCAGCGCGCGGCGTACCGCTGCTGGTCGTCGCGACCGCCCGGCCGGAGCTGCGGGAACGGAATCCCGCCTGGACCGGCACGATCAGTGGCGCGATGTCCATCTCGGTGCCGCCGATGCACGACACCGACATCGACACGCTCTACTCGCTGCTCCTCGGGCAGGCGACGCTGCCCTCCAGCTCGCGTACGCCGCTCATCGAGTTCGCCGACGGCAACCCGCTCTACGCCCAGGAATACGCCCGGATGCTGCTGGACGGCGGCCTGCTCGACGCGGTCGGTCCGACGCCCCGCCTCGACCTCGACGGCGGCGCGGAGATGCCCCGCACCGTGCAGGCGGTCATCGCCAACCGGCTCGACCTGCTGGACCCGGCCGACCGGGCGGTGCTCCAGGCCGCCGCCGTGGTCGGCGTGGTGTTCTGGGCCGCGCCGGTGGCGATGGCGCTGGGGCGGCCGGTGGAGTGGGTGGAGCGCGCGCTGGACCGCCTGCAACGTCGCGACCTGGTGTACGAGCAGAGCACGTCGACGATGCCCGGCCAGCCCGAGTACCGGTTCCGGCACATCCTGGTGCGCGACGTCTGCTACCAGCGGCTGCCCAGGGCCGAGCGGGTGCTGCGCCACCAACGCACCGCCGACTGGATGGCACAGCTCACCGACGGCCGGCAGTACGACCTGGCCGAGGTGCTGGCCAACCATCGTTGGGCGGCACACGAGATCGCCCGGACCGTCGGGTTGGACACCGCCCCCTACGCCCCGCCGGCGCGGGCCGCGCTGCACCGGGCGGCCCGCCGGGCGTACGAGCTGCACGCGCTGGACACCGCCGCCGCGCTGGTCGGCCGGGCGCTGGCCCTGTACGTCGGGCCGGACCCGGCGCTGGAGCTCTTCGAGGCCGAGCTGGCGTTCTATCGGGACGGGGACGCCTTCCTGGTGGCGGGGGGCACGGACACCCTGACCCGGCTGGCCGAGCGGCTCACCACCAGCGGCGACCGGACGGGGGCGGCCCGCGCCTGGACGCTGCTCGCCACCGCCGCGTGGAGTCGGGCCGACCGCTCAACGACCCTGCACTTCCTGGACCAGGCGATCGGCATCTACAGCGACCTACCGGACAGTCAGGAGAAGGCGAGCGCCCTGCTGGAGCTGGCCCGGGTGCACATGCTCAACGCGGAGACCGAGCCGGCATGCACCGCGGCGCGGGCGGCGGAGTCCCTCGCCGAGCGGCTCCAGCTGCGCGAGGTCCAGGCCAACGCGCGGATCACCCTGGCCGTGGCGCGCTACCTGGCCGGCTCCGCCGAGGCGTTCCCGGAGCTGGCGGAGGTGACCGAGCACTGCCGGGTGGAACGACTCACCAGTCGGCGCCGAGCGGTGCAGAACCTGGCCTGGGCGTTGCAGGAGGAGGGCGACCTGGCCGGCTCGGCCCGGTTGGTCGACGAGCAGCTCACCCTCGACCTGGGCGGCGAGCACAGCCTGGCCACCAGCTTCGCCGACCAGTGGGCGCGGTCGTACTACGCGGGTGACTGGACGGCGGCGCTGGCGATGGCGGCGGAGTCGACCCGACGGCCGACCGCCGAGTGGGACCTGCACATCGTGGCGGTCTCGGGTTGGATGCGCGGGCTGGCCGGAGCCGAGTTGGTCCCGCCCGTGGGGGCCGACGAGACTGCGGGGCCGGACCGAGCGAGCGGGGACCTGATCGAGCAGGCACTACTCGCGGCACGGCGCAGCGGATTCCACCGGGTGCTGCGCTCCACCCTGGCGCACGCCGCCCTCTGCAGGGCGGTGCAGGGCCGCCGTGACGAGGCGATGGCGCTGCTCACCGAGCTGGACGAGGACTGGCAACGCACCCGGATGATTCCATTCGCGGAGTGGGTGCCGGCCGTCGGGCACGTCGCCGGGGTGCTCGGCACGGACGCGGCCCGGCTGGTCCGGCAAATGCTCGACCGGGCGCCCCGGACGACCCCGTGGGCTCACGCGGCCGGTCAGGTCGCCGACGCCACGTTGGCCCGGCACGTCGGGGACGCCTCGACCGCGGCGCACCTGCTGCGCTCGGCGGCGGCGAGCTACGCCCGGATGGCCGACGTGACCGACGAGATCATCACGCTGGCGCTGGCCATCGGCCCGCTGGCCGAGACCGACCCACCCGCCGCCGCGGCGACCCGCGCCCGCCTGCACGACTTCGCCACCCGCCACCACACCCCCGCCCTGCTCCACCTGCCCTGATCGCCGTCCGGGCCTGGCCGGGGGGTGCTCAGGCGGCCAGCGGCGTCGGGACGGGCTGCTTGAGCTTCTGGGCGTAGACGTCCACGTACTCCCGACCGGAAAGCTCCATCAACTCGTACATGATCTCGTCGGTGACCGCGCGCTCGACGAACCGGTCGCCGGCCAGTCCGGCGTAGCGGGAGAAGTCCAGCGGCGCCCCGAACCGGATCCTCACCCGGTCGATCTTGGGAATGAGCTTGCCCGGCGGCTGGATCTCGTCGGCGTTGAGCATCGCCACCGGCACCACCACCGCGCCGCTCTCCAGGGCGAGCCGGGCCACTCCGGTCTTGCCCCGGTAGAGCCGCCCGTCCGGCGAGCGGGTGCCCTCGGGGTAGATGCCGGCGACTCCCCCGGCCCGCAGCACCTGCAACTGGGTGTCCAGGGCGGCGCGCGCGGCCCGGCCACCGGAGCGGTCCACCGGAATCGTGCCGGTGCCGACGAAGAACATCTTGGTCAACCAGCCCTTGACCCCCTTGCCGGTGAAGTACTCGGCCTTGGCGACGAAGGTGACCTTCCGGGCGGTGATCAACGGTGTGAAGATCGAGTCGGAGAAGGAGAGGTGGTTGCTCGCGAGGATCACCGGACCGGTCGCCGGCAGGTTGCGCAGGCCCTCCACCTGCGGGCGGAAGATCAGCTTGAGCAGCGGACCGAGGATGACGTACTTCAGCAGCCAGTAGAGCACCGGCGTCCTTTCCCGTGGTGTGCCCGCGACAGCACCATGCCCGGGAGCGCCGCCGTCGCGACGAGCCTACGAAGCGAGCGCTCCCACCACAACGGACGAACGACAGTCGTCCCGCACACCACCGGTGACACTGGTGCTGCCGATCCACATGGCAGCGCCGGCCAGACCGAAGGGTGTGGCGAGAACCGCCGCGAACAGTGGATCCCAGGATGACGGCCAACAGAGCCATCGGAGGACCTGAACCGCCGGTCGTGGTGGTGATGACGAGGAACCTGGCGATGGGGCTCGCCAGCCTTCGTAAGCCCCATCGCCACATTCACGTCGGTGGCGCCAATCGGTGCGCTCCCGGCTCGAGGTCGTCAACCACCTGCCCAAGCCAGAGTCAGCTACTCCTGCGCGTCCAGATGCTCGCTCTGCTGCGCCTTCCACCGTAAGTACCGGTCGTACAACTCCTCCTCGTGCCGCCGTTTGCGGACATGCAGCACGCGAGAGGCGATGAGGAGTACGACGCCGAGCCCGAGCATCCCGTAACCGATGGTCCGGTCGGAGGAGACCATGGGCGCGGTGCTGAACAGCAGCCCCAGAAACAGTGCTCCCACGCCGAGGTAGAGCGCGATTCCGGGCGGTGTCTGCCGATACTCCAAGTGATGGCGGTCCGCATAGGTCTGGAACTCCGGCGGAATGTTCAGCTCCTCGTACTCAGTAGCCACGGGTGCCTCTCCAGTTGCTGAACTGAGCGCTACCAAACTGGATCCACGTGTTACGGATGGTACGGCGCGGGTTGCGGTAATACGACTCCCGCCAGGAGTAACTCCGATTCTTGATCTTGCTTCCCCGCCACTTGATACGGGTGACGCCCCAACTCCGGACATACCGCGTCTTGCGGAAGGTCTTCGGAATCTTCACCCTGCGGGTGAGGCGGGCACCCGGCAGGAGCGCCTGGCCGATGTCCAGCGCAGACCCGACGATCGCCTGCCTCCTGGTCGAGCGTCCGGCCTGGTACATGCCGTACCGTCCGGCAACCGAGATACCCGCAGCCACCGCGCCGACCGCGACGCAGGCACCGGCGGTGGCCACCGCACACGCCGCGAACCCGGCGATCGCCAGTCCCGCCGAAACCTTACCGCCGTGCTTGTTCCACCAGTTCCCCACCCGCTTCCAACTCCGCTTCCAACCCCACCGGCCGTCGAGGTCGAAGCAGTTGATCGGATCACCGGAGCAGTAGTCGTAGTCGTTGGCGTTGCCGCCGGCAACGGGGTCGACCTGGAGGAACCGGCCAAGGCCGGGGCTGTACAGCCGGACTCCCATCAGGATGACGGCTCCCAACGCATCGCTCGATCGCTGCTTACCGCCCAGCCACCCGTACCGCTGGTCAGCCTGCCCCGACGAGGCCGCGCCGAACTCGTCGAAATCGAAGAACTCCGGCTCGACCAGGGCGGTATCGATGGTCGCCGCCACATCGCCGTGGAGGTTGACCAACTGGAGTCGGACGTCGCCGGTGGCTGACGTGGTGGCGACGAGATCGCCCTCGGGCCCGGACACGTTGCGCGTGACGTCACCAGTGGCGACGTCCTCGGTGATCCAGCGCGGCTCGTCGGAGTCATCGCCATAATGGTTCAACTTCGAGGCCGTGGTCACCCAATTGCCGTCGGCCAGCGTCTCTGTGGTGAACGCGCGGAACCGGTGCGCCGGATCCAGGCTCCAGGTCCGCCGTGCGTCTGCCATCTGTTGGCCCTGCACCAGATCGTTGACGAAGTAGCTGTTGAGCAGACCTCCTGGCATCGCCGTCGTGCGGCCGAACGCGTCATAGCCGTACCCGTCATCGGTCAGCCGGTCGGCGGTGTCGTAGCTGTGCGACTGGGTGGACGTCGCGGTGCCCTCTTCGCAGGCACCGTCGGTGGCCGGACCGAAGCGGGCGCTTCCCGTGCGGTTCGTCCGGTCGTCATAGCCGTACGTTCGCGTGACGCACCCATCGGTGACGGCGCTGTCATGCTGCGTCCGGATCAGCCGCCCGGTCCGGTCGTACCGGTACTTCTTGCTTCCGCCCGTGTAGGAATGATCCACCCACTGGCCGGCGGCGTTTTCGACAATCGACTCCGAGTAGACCACCTCGTTGTCCGAGTCCCGGATGTAGCTGCGTTCCACGGGCTGGTGGTTGGCATCCAGCCGATCCTGGCGGGTAAGCCCGCCGGGATACGTCAACCGGACCAGTTCTCCGTCCGGAGAGTATCGGGCGGTGAACACGCCCGCCACGCTGTCCACGAAGCTGGTCACCAGCCCGCGCGGTTCCACGTCGCGGTCGTAACCGTAGGTCGAGTTACCGGTCGGATCGCTGACCTTCACGGACTTGCCGAACCTGTCGTACTCGGTACTCGTCGTCGCGCCGTCGGCATCGGTGTAGGACACCAGCCGGCCGAGCAGGTCGTAGTCCTTGGTGATCTTCGCGCCGCCCATGGTGGACTCGGTGAGCACGCCACTCGCGGGGCTGTAGGTGTTCACCACGGACCCGACGGGGGCGCCCTCGTCGGCGGTGATCGTCGTACTCGCCACCCGGGTGGCTGAGTCGTACGTCGTCGTGGTGGTCCGGGCCTTCCCCGCCGCGGTCTCGCTGACGACGGCCTCGTCGCCGTAGCGCGTGTAGGAGAGCACCCGCCGGACCGGAAGGTCCGTGGACATCCTCGCGGGATCGTGGCCGGTGACCGGGCCGAGCGGGCCAGTGACGCATGCCTTGCCGGCCCATTCAGGGCGGTTGCCGCATGCCGCGTCCTCAGCGTTCGCGCCCGCCGTGTAGTAGATGGTGCGGCGGGTGCGCGCATCGGCGCCATTCGAGCCGATACCCCAGGACTTCAACACCCGGCCGGCCGAGTTGTGGACCACGTAGCCGGTCATCTGCGCGCCGCCGGGGCCGGCGTCGGTCACCATCTTCGTCGGCGTCTTCAGCGTCCAACCGGAGACTCCGCCATGCTCCGGGTCGTACCCGTGACTGGTCACCCGGACGTCCCCGTCGGGGTAGCCGACGATCTGCGCGCCCTGGCGCTTCGTCGTCAGCAGGTGGTACCTCGCGCCGTCCGGCTTCCCCTCGTCGTAGACGTTCACCACGTGACGCCGTCCGATGACCGTCGCGCCTGCGGCGAGAGCGGGAAGTGGTTGGCTTCCGTCCGGATCGGCCAGCGAGTTCTCCAGCACCAGCGTCGATGTGGGCCCGACCACGTCGACGAGATCGACTCCGTCGGAGCTGTACGTGCTGATGGTGGACAACGCGAGCGCGCGGGCCGCCGTGTCCGAGCCGGCCAGACCCAACTCGGCCAGGTCGCTGGCGGCGTTGGGCAGGGTACCCAGAGCCAACGCCCTATCGGTCGCCTCCAACTGCCGGATCACGTTACCGAACCGGTCGTATTCCTTCGTATCGATGTAGCCACCCGGGGTGGCGGTGTTGACCTCTTTACCTCCGGCAGAGAGATAGTGGACGGTGGCGTACCGGTAGCCGTTCGTGCCGGGCGCGGCCGGGGTGGCGCTGCTGCGGCCGGGGTTGTCCTCGGGACCGAAGATGGCCGTCGCGTCGGTGGGCAGGTCGACCTGGCCCCAGGTGGAGATGGCGGCGGAGTCCAGGTTGTACGGGCCGCCGGCGCCCTGGGTGAGTGGGACGTTGTAGACGACAGTGGTGGCGGTGTCACCGTCGGTGGCCGTCTTCGAGCCCTGTTGGAGGGCGGCGCGGCGTACCTTGAGCAGCTTGCCGGTGTTCTCGTCACCAGCCAGGTCGGCCACCTGGGCGTCGGTGAGGGCCTTGCCGTATACGCGGACGTCGTCGATGCCGCCGTGCCAGATGTTCGAGGCGGCGCCGGCCCACTTGGCCCGGCCGACGACGTAGCCGCCGGTGGCGTTCCAGCCGCCGACCGCGGCAGTGGTGGTCTGCCGCACGCCGTCGATGTAGAGCTTCATCTGGCCGCTGGCCGTGTCGTAGACGCCGGTGAGGTGGGTCCACTTGCCGAGCACCGGGGTGGTGTTGGAGGTGGCCCGGATCGGGGTGGCGCTGTCACTGTCGGCGCTGACCCGGGAGAACGCCCACCGGTCGTCGGCGGCGACGTAGTTGAGGAAGAAGCCGCTGGTCCGCGACCCGTCCTTGGACACGACGGTGCGGTTGACGGACTTGTCGGTCAGCCGCACCCAGGCGGAGACGGTGTAGGAGGCGGTGTTGGACAGGGCGGTACCGGCGACGCTGATCTGCTGGCCGGTGGCCCCGGTCAGCGCGGCCGCCCGGTCGCCCGGGTTGTCCGGGTCGTTGCCCTGCGCCCAGGACACCCCGGAGGCGATGGTACCGGTGCGGCCACCACCGGAGGAGTCGGCGACGCTGGTGCCGGAGCCCGCGTCGAGATCCCACCGCAGCGCGGCGGAGTCGACGTCGGGGTTGCCGTAGTCGAAGTTCCACGGCAGTTCCCCGGCCGGGGTGACCTTGGCGACCCGGCCGCCCGCGTACTCGTAAGCGGTCTTCAACACCGGGCTGACCCGAGGGTCCCACACCTCGCGGAGCTGGCCCAGGTCGTCGTATGCGTACCGGCTGACCTGGGTGGCGGTCACCGCCGAGGTGTCCGGATCCCAGGTCCACAGCTTCACGCCGGAGACGCGGTCGGTGTAGTCGCCGAAGACGGTCTGGCTCAGCCCGGAGGTGGTTGACGTCGCGTACTCGTACTCGAGCACTTCACAGCCACGCTCCGGAGTGGCGGCGGCGCAGTCACCGACACCCGGCTCAGCCGGGTTGATGACCCTCTTGAGCAGCAGACGGCCGCCGGCGGTGTCGTAGACGTAGCGGGACGTGCTGCTCGAGTCGGCCGTCCAGGACGAGGTGGCCGCCCACACGGTGCCCTGCTGGGTGAACTCGGTGATGGTGCCGTCCAACTCAGTCAGCCGGTAGGCGGTACCGCCTACCTTGCTCAGCACCATGCCCTCCGAGCCGGGCTCCGGGGTGAAGGTGGCGCCATCGGAGTTCTTGGCGAAGGTGATCCAGCCGCCGCCGATGGTGTTGACCTGGGCCAGTGATGGTTCGGGCAGGATGAGTGTGGTGTAGTCCACCTCGGCGGCGCCACCGGTGGCGCCGCCGGTCCAGGACGGGCCGAACGGGGCGACGACTTCGGTGACCGAGAGGTTGTCCCAGTACACCTTGCGACCGGAGCCGCCCTGCATGCCGTTGTAGAGCCGGAAGAACGCCTCGGTCGCGCCGGTCGGCACGGTCATGTCGACCGAGAGTTCCTGCCAGCCGTCGGAGTAGCCGGCCATCTGGGAGGCGACCTCGGCGTACGTGGTGCCCACCCGGTGGAGGCCGACGATGCGCAAGCCGCGGCTGTTGTGCGCGGGCACCAGGCCGGTGGCGGCGGGCACGTAGATCCACCCGGTCATCCGGTACGTCTTGCCGGGGCTCATGCTCAGCCGCAGCCCGCCGTTGTCGCCGCCGACGGCGACGTAGGTGTCGTTGCTGGTCGTGGTGACCGGCGTGATCTCCAGTGAGTCCGCCGGGGTCGTCTCGCCCTGTCCCCTGACGGTGGAGCGCACCGCGGACGAGGTGACCGGCACGGTGAAGCCCGTCAGGTCGGTGGAGACCTGCTGCTGGTTGGCGGTGAGCCGCTGCGCCATCGGCTGGTATCCGTCGGCCGGGTTGCGGGACGAGGCCGAGCGGGTGACCGAGAGGCCCAACTCGTCGGCGTCGGTGGCGGAGAGCGCGTAGTCACCGGTGAGCAGGTTGACCGAGCCTGGGCCAGCCTCATCGCCGGCCGCACCGTCACCGCTGGAGTCGACGCTCACCCGCACCCACGGGATGGTGTACGTGGGCGTGGTGCCGCTGGCCGTGTAGAGGTGCGCCCGGACCTCGACGACGCCGCCGATCAGGCCGAGGGTGTCGGTGGCGTTCCAGATCGCGTACCCGCCGAGCGTCGACAGGGCGACCGGGCTGGCGGCGGTTGCGGTGATCGGCGCGCCGGTGGCCGAGGTGAGGTTCGCCGACGGCACCGGCAGGGTGGCCCCACCGGGTCCGCGCCGGTACTCGAAGTACGTGCGGGTGTAGCCGGTAACCGGGGTGGTGATCCGCAGCTTGGTGCGCTTGACGATGGTCGCGCCGGGCAGCGGTTCGGCGAGTGCGGCGTTGCCGGCGTCGAAGACGTACAGGTTGGGGCTGGACAGGTTGCCCGCGGAGTCCTTCGCCTGGACGGTCAGCGTGCGGTGCCCATCACGGGGGGCGAGGGTCACCGACTTCACGCCGGTCGCGGCGACGGTGGTCGCCGCGCTGTCGTAGTCGAGCTTGTAGACGAACGCGGCGAGGTCGGCGCTGCCGCTGGCCGGGGTGAAGGTGAACGTGTCGGACTGGGCGGCGCCACCGTGCGGCTGCCCGTCGTTGAGGTAGATCGTCGCCGACACGAACGGCACGCCCGGCTTCTCGGTGTCGACCGTCAACGGCGTCCACGCCGTCCACCCGCCGTAGTTCCACGGATCCTTCGCGCGGACCTGCCACTCGTACTGGGTGCCGTTGATCAGGTCGACCGGCACCTGCCAGGAGGCGGTCGAGCCGTTCGTCCAGGCCGGGCTGCCAGAGCGCAGACCGGACGAGCTGACCACCGCCTGCGTGGCCTTGTTGCGCACGACGAACTCGGCCTGCAGAGTCTGACCGGCGTTCGCGTCGGCGAGCTTCGCCGACAGCGTCGGACGCAGCGACGAGGTCCGCGCGCCGGAGCCGCACGCGGTGTAGCAGGGGGCGACCGCGAGGGCGGACGGCGCGGACGGGGCGCTGTTGTAGGTGATGGTCACCAGCGGCGGACGGCCACCCTCGGCCGAATCGAACCGCTTCCAGCCCGCCGTGGAACTCTCCGAGGTGGCCCGCAGCATCACACTGGCGCTGCTCAGGTTGTTGTCCGCGCTGTGCTGCAACGCGCCGCCCACCTCGACGTAGACGTAGCCGTCGCCGCAGGACGAGTTGTAACCGCGGGTCTCGGTCGAGGTACCGACCTTCGCCCGGGCGGTGGGTTGATTGGTCCAGCGCACCGACGAGTCGACCGCGTCCGTGCGCCAGGCCTCCCAGGAGGCGGCCGTGCACGACCACGAGTGGTAGTTCCACAGCCGCAACTTCGCGGTGATGATCCGGCTACCGCCGAAGCCGCTGGTGTTGAAACGCAGGTAAGACCGGGCGTAGAAGGTGCCGCCCTCGTTGGAGTAACCCAGCTTGAGGTCGCTGGAGCCGGACTGGTCGCTGGAGTAGCTGTTCTGCACGAACGCGTCGAACGACGGCGACAGCGACGTAGGCGGGTCGATGGTCACCGGGAAGGTCAGGTCGGGCCGGGCGAGGAAGTCCTTGTCCGGGGTCAACTCCATCACGGTACGGCCACCGGAGGACGTCGTACGCAGGGCGACCGGAGCGTGGTTGACGCGCTCGCCGGAGAGCGGGGAAACCTTCGCGTCCCACATCAGCGGCGTCTGCGCCCGCCCGACCTGGCTGCCACGGGAGTTCTTGAAGACGAGGCCACCCATGCCGTCCTGAGCCGCGGTGAGCTTCCCCGTGTTCAGCGGCAGCTTCAGGGTGCGCACGTGTGCCAGGCCGGCACGGTCCTTGACCACGACGTGCTGCTCGTACCCGGTCGCGTGTGCGTGGAAGACCAGGTCGACGCCCGGCCGCACGTCCGGATAGGTGACCGTGCGTGCGTTCAGCACCGGTTCGGGCAGCGGGCCCTTCCAGGCGAGCGTGGCGCGCTCGGCGCCGGTGCCGAGCGAGGCGACCTCGTGCTCTTCAGCGCCTGTGGCGGCCCCGGCGAAGGTGAGGTCACGCGGGTGCGCCTTCGGCACGACCATGCCGTCGGCCCGACGCTGCAGGGTGAGGTCGACCGGCACCCAGGTGTTGTCACCCTGACGTACCCGCACCGGGGCCAACGCCTGCTCGGCGGTGAGCGTGCCGTCCGGGTTGGCGAACACCTGAGTCGTCTCCGAGCGCCGGTTCGCCACCTCCACCCGCCCGCCACACAGCCGGGCCGTGACCGCTGCGGACACCTCGTCCGGGCGGTCGTCCGGACAGGCCGGCTTCGGCTGGGCTACCGGCTTTGGTGCCGCGACGGCGGGTCGCTCGGCCCGGGCCGGCACGTCCGTCAGGGTCGCAACGAGGACGACTGCCATCAGCACCGCGACCCATCGCGCCCAGCGGGCGAAGGCTCCGCCCGCCAGCGCGACGAACATGCCGGTACCCAACTGCTCATTCATGGCAGCCCCCGTGTCGAGTCCGAATTTCCGGCGCAGCATAGGGACAGCCGTAAGCGTTGATCAATGCATTGACAAGGCGATGTGGAGAGCCTAGAAACGGTGATCGTTTAGGGACACACATCCGCGAAGGACGCCGATGCGTCGGATCGGATCGATCGGATTCATCGGATAGGCCCTCGTCACTCACGGTGCGGTGCGATCGACAGGCGGACGGACGATCGAGGCGGTGAAGCGGCTCCCGCCTGCCGCCCCAACCAGACTGACGGGACTCAGGTGGATCGACTTCATCACGTTGGGTGATCGAGGATGGGATCGAGGCCCGCCCGCCTCGGCGGACACCGAATTCAGACTGTGGCGCAGGTCACATCATCGCCGCGGCGCTCCTCGGGCGTCTCGCCGTCGGCGTCGAGGAATCGGGCGACGGGACCAGCCAGCGCGCGGCGGATCGCGGCGCGCCTCTGCCAACGATCACCGAGATCGCACTTGTCGCGCAAGAACGGACAAAGGAGCCGCGCCGCGACCTGCGGGAGCAGCCGTGACTTTGGAAGACGCGACACAACGCACTCCCGGAACCATGCCCTGACGTGTCACGATTCAGAGCACGGCGTGCGGACTGGCGCCGAAGGGCAGCGGTGGCCGCGCCGAAAGGCGCGTTAAGGGGGATGTCCGGGTGTCAGCGGGTGGGGCCCGCCGGGGACGGCGGGACAACGGGCTCGACGCGAACGAGTACGCCGTCGTCGGCGACGTCGATCCGCGCGTCGGTGAGCACCTGCTCGACGTGCTGGCCGCCGGCGGGATCGCCGCCTACCTCCAGCCCTCCGCCGACCTCAACCCGGTCACCCGCACCACCACCGTGCCGGCCCGCCCGGTCGACCGGCTCTACGTCGACCGCTCGCACCTGACCACCGCCCGGGACTACCTGACCCAGCTCGCCGACGAGACCGCTCCGGAGCAGCCACCGGCTCGCGACGAACCGGACATCGACGCCGAGTGGGCGCGGATCGTGGCGGGCTTCCACACCACCTCTACGCCCGGTGACCGCCCGTGGCCGGCCTCGGAGGACGTGGACGAGCGGGACAACCGGGACGAGTCGACCTCCGGGCCGCTGACCCGCTCCGGCACCGACGAACCAGGTCCGACCGCCACCGACGTTCGGCGGCTGCCGTCCGCGACGGACATCTCCGGGATTTCCGTGGGGCGCGGCACCCGACCGGACGAGCCGTCGCTGCTGGACGGGTTGGACACCTTCGGCGCCGACCTGCCCGACGACGAGGACGACGAGGGTTACCACCCGCCGCCACCGCCGCCGCTGCCGCGGGTCAGCAAGTACGCGGTGATCGGCGTGCTCGGGGTGGTCGTCGGGTTCGTGCTGTTCCTCTTCCCGTGGCTGCTCCCGATCGACCGCTCCGCAGTCACGCTGTTCGGGTTCACCGGCATCCTGGCCGGCTTCGTCACGCTGATCTGGCGGCTGCGTCCCGGCGACGAGGACGAGGACGACCCGGACAACGGCGCCGTCGTCTGACGGTCGGCCCGCATCCCGGGACAGCAGCGCCCCGCCGGGGGCGTAACAGTGGTGTAACTTACTGTCAGTAGGAATACCGCTGAACGTCACTTCCCCCGCTGACTGACCGGTTTTTCCTTGCTCGCGGCGGTCAGTCCTCTGCTGATCGGAATGCCCGAGATGCGACAGAGTTCTCTCGTGGTGGTGGCCAACCGCCTCCCCATCGACGACAATCAGGCCCCCGACGGAGCCTGCGAGTGGCGGCGCAGCCCGGGCGGGCTGGTCAGCGCACTGCACCCGCTCCTGCGGCACACACCAGCTACCTGGGTCGGCTGGGCCGGTGGCACCGGGCCGGCCCCCGCCCTGCCGGACGTGGACGGCGTGCGGATGCACACCGTCGCGCTCAGCTCGGAAGACCTGCGCGACCACTACGAGGGGTTCGCCAACGCCACCCTCTGGCCGCTCTACCACGACTCCGTGGAGCAGCCCCAGCACCACCGCCGGTGGTGGGAGGCGTACCAGCGGGTCAACCAGCGCTTCGCCGAGGCGACAGCGGAGGTGGCCGAGCAGGGCGGGGTGGTCTGGGTGCAGGACTACCACCTGCAACTGGTCCCCGGTCTGCTGCGCGCGCTCCGCCCGGACCTGCGCATCGGCTTCTTCCTGCACGTGCCGTTCCCGCCGCCGGAGTTGTTCATGCAACTGCCCCGCCGGGCCGAACTGCTGCGCGGCATGCTCGGCGCCGACCTGGTCGGCTTCCAGCGGGTGCAGGCGGCGCACAACTTCGCCCAGTTGGTGACCCGGGTGCTGGACCTGCCGGCCACCGACCGGCGGATCGGCGTCGACGACCGGGTCGTCCGCATCGGCGCGTTCCCGGTCTCCATCGACACCGCCGAGATGGCAGCGCTCGCCGACCGTCCGGACGTGGCCGCCCGGGCCCACCGGCTCCGTCAGGACCTCGGCGATCCCCGGCAGGTCGTCCTCAGCGTGGACCGGATGGACTACACGAAGGGCATCGAGCAACGCCTCAAGGCGTACAGCGAGTTGCTCGCCAGCGGCGACGTCAAGGTCCGCGACACGGTGCTGGTGCAGGTCGCCATGCCGAGCCGGGAACGCGTCGGCCAGTACCAGATCCTGCGCGAACGCATCGAACGCGAAGTCGGCCGGATCAACGGCGAGTTCGGCCGGGTCGGTGAGCCGGCGATCCACTACCTCACCCAGCCATTCGACCGGGCCGAGCTGGCCGCGCTCTACCGGGTCGCCGACGTGATGGCGGTGACCCCGTTGCGCGACGGAATGAACCTGGTCGCCAAGGAGTACGTGGCCGCGCGGGTCGACGACACCGGCGCACTGCTGCTCAGCGAGTTCGCCGGCACCGCCGCCGAGCTGTCCCAGGCGTACCTGGTCAACCCGCACGACCTGGAAGGGCTCAAGCAGGGCCTGCGCGCTGCGCTGCGGGCCGACCCGGCCGACACCACCCAGCGGATGCAAGCCATGCGCGCCCACCTGCACAAACACGACATCCGGGCCTGGGCCCGCTCCTACCTTCGCGCCCTGGACGAGGGCGGCGGCCTGATCAGTCGCCTGACCAGCACCGACACCGGCTCCGACGGCGCCGCTCGGGTGCCCCAACCGGCCACCCCGGCCGGCAGCCCGGCCGTCCACCAGGCCGGCGGCTGACCGTCGGTGGCCCGGCTGCTCAGTGCGCCACCGGCTCCTTCTCCAGCCAGTCCAGGATCGCGTCGATCGGCTCCACCCACCGCGCGTCCAGCATCAGGTCGTGGCCCATGCCGGGAAAGAGCAGCGGGGCCGACCCGTACCGGCGGGCCACCCGGGTCAACGTAGACGCCGGCACCACCCGGTCGTCCGGGCTGCCCAGCACCAACACCGGGGGCGCGCCAACGGCCGGCTCGGCCTCCGGCTCACCCAGCAGCGCCCACTGCGCCCGCCGACCCGCCCGACCGAGGCGTCCGACATACCGCCGGGCCTCCTCGTCGGGCAACTCGCGGCTGAACAGCTGCCCCCGGTTGAGCCGCAACGGCCCGCCGAACACCGCCGGCAACGTGCCCGCCGGGTTGCGGCGCAACGCCGCGCCCAGCACGCCCCAGCCGCCGAAGACCGGCGCCACCAGCACCGCGCCCCGCGCCGGGTAGCGGGCCAGCGCGTGTGCCACCACCAGGGCCCCGGCTCCGTGCCCCACCAGCACCGCCTGCCGCGGCAGACTCGCGGCCACCTGGACCACGTCGTGGGCGTACGCCCGCAGCGTCGCCTCCGGCGCCGGCTCGCTGCCACCGTGCCCCCGCAGGCTCACCGCGTACGCCGGGAACCCGCGCGACGCCACGTGACCCAACCAGTGCTCGGCGAACGCCCACGCGCCGTGCCCGAACCCGGGTACGAACAGCAGCGGCGGACGCCCCTGCTCCAGCTCGGGGACGGCGCTGAGCACCTCCCGCCGGGCCGGCCGCACCGGCCGGGACCACTCCCGGCCCCGCATGATCCGCAGCTCACTCCTCGCGCTCACCGTGCCAGCCTTTCGTTC
>NZ_JBEZGK010000004.1:56233-116809 GCF_040649935.1 Micromonospora sp. NPDC048842
CGTCGCGACTGCGGGGCTCGCAAGCTCACTCCTCGCGCTCACCGTGCCAGCCTTTCGTTCGCGACTGCGGGGCTCGCAAGCTCACTCCTCGCGCTCACCGTGCCAGCCTTTCGTTCGCGACTGCGGGGCTCGCAAGCTCACTCCTCGCGCTCACTTGCCCTCCAGCTCGACCAGGGCGCGTTGGATGGCGCGCAGATAGTCGGCGTGCCCGACCTCGAACCAGTGCCGGCTGCTGTCCTTGACCGGCCCGGAGTACCGCTCCCCCGCCCGGTCCCGTACCCGCTGCGCGAACGCCGTGGCCCGTTCCGGCCGGTCCCGACGTGCCTGTAGCAGCCGGGCGAAGAGCACCGTCTGCCAGTGCGACAGGGTGAACAGCCCGGAGTCCGGTTGCAGCAGGCCGGCGACGGCCAGGGTCGGATGCCCCGGGGTGAACGCGTTGAGCCACAGCGTGGGCCGACCCGCGCCCGCGCTGTCTCCGAACACCGACGCGTCGAGGAACTCGAAGCGCGGCAGGTAACCGGTGGCGAAGACGACCACCTCGGGGTCGATTTCGCGGCCGTCGGCCAACTCCACCGCGTACGGGTGGAACCGGGCGACGTCCGGCACCGGGCCGATCCCGCCGTGACCCACGTAGTAGACGAGCTGACTGTTCGCGATCGGGTGTGTCTCGTACACCCGGTGGTCGGGCTTGGGCAGACCGAAGCGGGTCAGGTCGCCGACGGTCAGCCGCAGCGTCCAGTGGTAGAGCCACTGCCGCACCCGCAGCGGCACCCGCAGCGCCAACAGGCTGTCGTTGACCTGGTCGGCGGGGCGACCGAGCACGTACTTCGGCGCGTACCAGTAGCCCCGGCGGGTGGAGTGCCAGCAGCGCGACGCCTGCTGGGCGGCCTCGACGGCGATGTCGCAGCCGGTGTTGCCGGCGCCGACGACCAGCACCCGCTTGCCGCGCAGCTGCGCCGGGTCCTTGTAGGACGAGGCGTGCATGATCTCGCCGCGGAACTGTTCGAGGCCCTCGTAGCGGGGCAGCTTCGGCGACCAGTTGTGGCCGTTGGCGATCACCACGGCGGCGTACCGGGCGGTGCGCTCCGGGCCATACCCGCCAGTGGAGCGTGTGGTCACGTCCCAACGGTCGCCCTCGACGGGCTCGACCCGGATCACCTCGGTGCCGAACCAGATGTGCGAACGCAGGTCGAAGTGGTCGGCGTACCGCTCGAAGTAGGACAGCAACTGACCGTGGTGCGGGTAGTCAGGCCAGGAGTCCGGCATCGGGAAGTCGGGGAACTGGGTGAACGGCTTCGACGAGATCAGGTGGGTGCTGGCGTACACGGGGCTGCGGTCGTGCCGCCAGTTCCAGGCGCCGCCGACGCCCGTCTCCCGCTCGTAGCAGTCCACGCCGAACCCGTGCTCACGCAGGTTCTTGATGGCCGTCAGGCCGCTGGCGCCGGCCCCGATGACGCAGACCGTGTCGCCCCGGTCGGAGACCGGGCGGCCGTCGCTGTTCGCCGCGGGCGAGGTCGCCTCCGGGTCGGGCCGGCCGTGGTCGGTGGAGGTGGACACCGGGGACATCTCCTTTTGGTACGGCAGGCGTGCCGGTCGCCGCGAAATCCTCTCCACAACCGGGCCGGATGTCCAGTCCTGGGCCGGACGGGCCGACGGCCGAGCCGGGCTCGGGGGTCAGCCGGTGGCGGGTAGCAGCAGGTCGACCAGGACCGGGAAGTGATCACTGGCCCGACGGGTCTGCGGGGTGTCCACCACGTCGTAGTCGACAACTGTGATCCGCGGGTCGACGAAGAGCGCGTCGATGCGTCGGCGCGGGTCGGCGCAGGAATAGGTGAGCCGCTCGGCCCGGTCGGCCGCCACCGCCGCGTCGGTCAACCCGCGCGACACGGTGGCCCAGGCGGGCCCGTCCGGACCCTCGTTGAGGTCCGCCCCGGCCAGCACCGGGCTGGTCGCCGCGTCCAGGCCACGCTTGAACTCGGCGGCCTGGGAGGGCCGCTCGGCCGGGTCGGTGGACAGGTGTGAGCCGGCGAGGGTGAACCGGGCGTCACCGACCCGGCAGTCGGCGTACGCGGCCCCGCGCAGGTGCCGGCCGGGGGTCAGCGGAAAGCGCTGGCAGTGGGTGCCCAGCACCTGGACCCGCAGGCTGGTCAGGAGCAGGTTGCCCAGGGCGGGCAGCCCACCGGCGGCCACCACCAGACCGAACGACTCGGCCAACGTGGCGGACTTCTGCCGCCACCGGAACCGGCGCGGCCCCTCCTGCACGATCACCACGTCCGGAGTCGCGGCCCGGACCACCGCCGCGAGCGCGGCGGTGTCGTCGCGCTGGCTGTGGATGTTGTACGACACCACGCGCAGCGGCACACCCATCCCGGACCGCCTCAGATCCGGCGGGCCAGGTCAGCGGCGCCGATCACCCCGGCGCTGTTGCCCAGCTCCGCCGGGAGCACCTCGGCCACCGGCAGGCGACCACGCTGGGCGAGCGCGTCGAGGTACGAGCGGCGGGTGGGACCGAGCAGTAGGTCACCGGCGTCGATCACACCGCCACCGACCACCAGGGTCTGCGGGTCGAGGATCTGTGCCATGTCGGCGAGGCTGGTGCCCAGCCACCGGCCGATCTGGGCGAACGCCTCGGCGGAGACCGGGTCGCCGCCCTGTGCGGCGGCGGTCACCATCGGGCCGGTGATCGCCTCGGCCTCGCCGCCGGCCAGCTTCAGCAGGGCGGTGGCCCGGTTGGGCTCCTGCCGGGCTCCGGCTCGGGCGAACCGCACCAGGGCGCTGCCGCTGGCGTACTGCTCGATGCAGCCCAGCCGGCCGCAGCCGCACTGGTGCCCGTCCGGGACCGCAAGCATGTGGCCCAACTCCGCGGCGATGCCGTGCGCGCCGCGCATCAGGTCGCCACCGAGGACGATGCCGCCGCCCACACCGGTGCCGATGGTGAACATGATCATCGAGTCGTCGGCGTCGCGGGCCGCGCCGTAGCGGAACTCGGCCCACGCGGCGACGTTCCCGTCGTTCTCCACGATCACGGGCAGCCCGACGGCCTCGCTGACGTACTCGCGCAGCGGTTCGTCACGCCAGGCCAGGTTGGGAGCGAAGAGCACAGTCGAACGACTGGCGTCGATCCAACCGGCCGCGCCGATGCCGACGGCCTCGATGGTCCGCCCGGCAGCCAGCTCGCCGACCAACTCGATGATGACGTCGCGGGTCTTGGCCACGTCATCGGCGGGAGTGTCCCGTCGGGTCTGCGCGAGGACCGTGCCGGTGTCGTCCACGACACCGCCGGCCACCTTCGTGCCACCGACGTCGACTCCGATGGTCAGCGTCACCGCTACCGCCCCCCTCTGCTGTGCTGTCCGGCCCAGGTTCCGGCCCAGTGCCGGTCCGGGTCGGAAGGTCCCGCGCTCAGGCGCCGTCGCCCGATGCTTCCGCGTCGGCGTCATCGGGCACCCGCGAGGCGGGCACCACGGGACGGGTGGTCGGTGCCGGTACGGTCGCCGTCCCGGCCTCGTCGACGGGTGGTACGGCGGCCGGGGCGAGTGGGTCCGCCGTCCGGGTGGCGACCGACCAGACATCCCGCTCCGGCGCCGGCTGAGAATCATGCCCGGTACGGGTGGCATCGCGCCACACGTGGTCGTCGACTGTCGCGGTGGGCGGGGCGCTCGGGGGTGGCTCGGGGAGCACGCCGTCGCTGCTCGCGGCGGGTGCCGGCGAGGGCGGGGTGGTCGGCTCGGCGGCCGGCTCGGCGGGGCTCGGCGCGGACGGTTCCGGCGGGGAGAACGCGCGGAGCAGGCTGGCGACGCCCGCGGCGAGGTCACCGGCGCCGGTCGCGAGCCGTTCGGCGAATTCCGGACTCGGGTCCCGCAACGCGGCGATGCCGCGACAGACCGGGCAGACGCAGCATTCGGCCGAACCGGTGGCGAAAGCACCACCGGTGCCGGAGCGGGCGTCCGGGCCCGCGCTGTGACCGAGGACACCGGACAGCATCCCGCCCAACGAGCCGAACGCGCCGCCCGCCGAGCCGGCGGAGGCCAGTCGCGCCCCCGCCAGCAGGGTGGCGACCAGTCGCTCCGCCTCTTCCCGGGCCGAACCCGGATCCGTTCCGCCCACCGTCGGCTCCTCTACCGTGCCACCGGACACGTCACTGCGCCGCACCGGTTGCTTCTACCCGGCGCTTGAGCTGCTTCAACGCGGTGTCCATGATCATCTTCTCGGCTTTGCGCCGAAACATCCCGAGCATGCCGACCGACAGGTCGACCTCCAGCGTGTAGGTCACCGTCGTGCTGCCGTCCGGGTTACCCACCAGGTCGTACGAACCACGCTGGGCCTTCTGCATCTTCGAGGGGGCGACCAGGTGCCACTCGATCCGGGACAGGTCCTCGGCGTACTCGTAGGCGAGCACGTACTCGTCGGCCATCACCCCGGCGTCGATGGTGAAACGCACCTGACTGGGGTAGCCGTCCTCGTACTCCTCGACGACCTCGGCGCGACGCACCGCGTCGGTCCACTCCGGGTAACGCGCGAAGTCGCAGATGACCGCCGTCACCCGATCCGGTGCGGCGCCGATGATGATCGACTGGGTGGAGGAGTCCGCCATGGGGGGAGGCTACCCGCCTCCTGGTTGTCTCACCCCGACCGCCCGCCGGGTAGGTTTCGACACATGCCGACGCCACGGCGGCGGCCGGCCCAACCAGTGCGAGCACGAAGGAGTGCAGGTGCGCGAGTTCTCCGTCCCGCCGATCGTCACCGTTGGCGACGCGGCCAACCTCACCGATCCGGTCTGGGACAACGCCGAAGTCGCGCCCGACACCGTCCAGTTCGCCCGCCCCACCCCGCGCGCCGACGGCACCGTCACCGAATGGACCGAGGTGACCTGCCTCCAGTTCCGCGACGAGGTGGCCGCCGTGGCCCGCGGGCTGATCGCCGCCGGCATCGAGCCCGGTGTCCGGGTCGGGCTGATGAGCCGCACCCGCTACGAGTGGACTCTGCTCGACTACGCGATCTGGGCCGTCGGCGCCGTGACGGTGCCGATCTACGAGACGTCCAGCGCCGAGCAGGCCGCGTGGATCCTCGAGGACTCCAACGCGGTCGCCGTCGTGGTGGAGAGCGAGGCCCACGCCGCCCTGATCGCCGGTGTCCGGCACCGGCTGCCGGAGCTGGGCCAGGTCTGGCAGATCGACAGCGGCGGGGTCGACGAGCTGGTCACCACCGGTGCCACTGTCGAGCTGGCCGAGGTCGAGCGGCGGCGCAAGGCCGTCCGCGCCGGCGACCTGGCCACGATCATCTACACCAGCGGCACCACCGGCCGGCCCAAGGGCTGCGTGCTCACCCACCGCAACATGTACGCCGACATCGCCAACGCGGTGCCGGTGCTGCCGAACCTGTTCAACGCCGGCGCGAGCACCCTGCTCTTCCTCCCGCTGGCGCACGCCTTCGCCCGACTCATCCAGATCGGCGTCGTGCAGGCGCGAGCCACAATGGCGCACTGCGCCGACACCAAGAACCTGGTCGCCGAGCTACAGGCGTTCCGGCCGACCTTCGTGCTCTCCGTACCCCGGGTCTTCGAGAAGGTCTACAACGCCGCCAAGCAGAAGGCCGAGGCGGACGGCAAGGGCGGCATCTTCGCCCGCGCCGAGCAGGTCGCCATCGCGTACAGCGAGGCCCTGGAGACCCCGGGCGGCCCTGGCCTGGCGCTGCGCGCCCAGCACGTGGTCTTCGACCGGCTGGTCTACCGCAAGCTGCGCGCCGCGCTCGGCGGACGGTGCCGGGACGCGATCTCCGGCGGCGCGCCACTCGGCGCCCGGCTCGGCCACTTCTTCCGGGGCGTCGGCGTGACGGTCCTGGAGGGCTACGGCCTCACCGAGACCTCCCCCGCCGCCGCCGCGAACCTGCCCAGCGGCACCCGGATGGGCAGCGTCGGTCGTCCGCTTCCCGGCGTGACAGTGCGGATCGAGGACGACGGCGAGATCCTGATCTCCGGCGAGCTGGTCTTCCGGGGCTACTGGCGCAACGAGACCGCGACCGCCGAGACGATCAGCGCCGACGGCTGGTTCCGCACCGGCGACCTGGGCCAGCTCGACTCCGACGGCTACCTGAGCATCACCGGCCGCAAGAAGGAGCTGATCGTCACCGCCGGCGGCAAGAACGTCGCCCCGGCGGTGCTGGAGGACCTGGTCCGGGCGCACCCGTTGATCAGCCAGTGTGTCGTGGTCGGTGACCGGAAGCCGTTCATCGCGGCGCTGGTCACCGTCGACGAGGAGGCGCTGCCGACCTGGCTGGAGAAGGCCGGGATGCCCCTCGACGCCACCATCGAGCAACTGCGCGAGCACGAGGGCCTCCGCAAGGAGATCCAGGCGGCGATCGACGCCGCGAACCAGGCCGTGTCGAAGGCCGAGGCGATCAGGGTGTTCCGGGTCCTGCCCCACGACTTCACCGAGGCGACCGGCGAGCTGACCCCGTCGCTCAAGGTCAAGCGCCAGGTTGTCCACAAGACGTACGCGGCGGAGATCGCCGATATCTACCGAGGCTGACTACCATCCGTCACGTGCCCGCATCCACAGCCACCGCCCCGCACCCGCATCCCCTCGCCGCGGCCGCCCGCGTGGTGATGCTGGCGCTGATCGCCATCCTGACCCTGTTCGCCACCCGCGACGTCACCCAGCTCTGGTGGATCGCGCTGCTGGCGGTGGCCGGGCT
Source organism: Micromonospora sp. NPDC048842 (assembly GCF_040649935.1). Lineage (NCBI taxonomy): Bacteria > Bacillati > Actinomycetota > Actinomycetes > Micromonosporales > Micromonosporaceae > Micromonospora > Micromonospora sp. NPDC048842. The sequence goes on from NZ_JBEZGK010000004.1 coordinate 62,927, forward strand.
GCCGTCGCTGCTGGCACCGCAGCACCGGCTGGTCGGCCCGCTGAGCCGGGTGGCCGAGGTGGTGGTGCTGGGGCTGGCCGCGAGCCACGTCGCCGCCGTGGCGTCCATCGGTGGCACAGTCGACGGCCTGGGCGCCTCGGCGGTGCTGCCCTACCTGGCGGTCCCGGTGACCGTCACCGCGCTGCGCCGCCGCTTCCCGGAGGGCGCCGCGCTGCTCGTCGTCACCGCCGCGACCCTGCTGCTCAGCGGCGCGCTGACCCAGGTCGACGGTGGTCTCCAGCTCGGCCAGCTGGGTTACCTAGCGGTGTGCGCGCAGTGGCTGATCCTGGCGGCGCTGGGGCTCTACGCCGCCGGCACGCTGCACCGGGTGATGGCTGTCCGCGGTGAGGGCAAACCCCAGCCGTACGCCGAGGCAACCCGGCTGCTGACCCAGCTGCGGACGGTGGCCCGGCAGCTGCCCGGGGCGACCCTGGACCCCGGCGGCATCTCCGAGCACCTGCTGGAGGAACTGCGCACGGTGGCCCGCGCGGACCGGGGCGCGGTGCTGTCGGCCAGCGGCGGAGGCCGGCTCGTGGTGCTCGCCCAGGCCGGCGTCGACCGGGTGGACTGGGAGACGACGCTGGACGCGGACTCGGCGATCGCCGACGCCTGGGCCACCCAGCAGGCCACCACTGCCGCCCGGTCGCAGTCCCGCTCGCACCGCGGCGGCGACGTGTCCGCGCTGATCATTCCGCTGGTCGCCGGGGTGCGCACTGTGGGGCTGGTGGTGCTGGAGGCCGACGCCGCGCACGCGTACCCACCACCGGTGGTGTCCCGGGTGACAGCGCTGACCCGCCCGGCCGCGCTGCGGCTGGAGGCGGCGCTGCTCTTCGACGAGGTGCGCTCGCTGGCCACCAACGAGGAGCGGCAGCGGCTGGCCCGGGAGATCCACGACGGGGTTGCCCAGGAGTTGGTGATGGTCGGCTACGGCATCGACAACGCCCTGGCCACCGTCTTCGACGACGCCGACGAGACCGCCGAGGCCCTGCGTACGCTGCGCGGCGAGGTGACACGCGTGATCCAGGAGCTGCGGCTGAGCCTCTTCGAGCTGCGCAGCGAGGTGGACCGGCAGGGTGGGTTGGCCGCGGCGATCGCCGAGTACGCGCGCACCGTGGGCGCGTCCGGCGGACTGCGGGTGCACCTCTCGCTGGACGAGTCCACCGCCCGATTGCCGGCCGCCACCGAAGCCGAGTTGCTGCGCATCGCGCAGGAGGCGGTGACCAACGCGCGCAAGCACGCCGGGGCGTCGAATTTGTGGGTCACGTGTGAGGTCGACCCCCCGTACGCGCAAATAGAAGTGTCGGATGACGGTCAGGGGATGGCTGACCAGCGCCCGGACGGGCGGTACGGTCTTGCGATCATGGCCGAGAGGGCGGAACGTATCCGGGGCCGGTTGGAGATCAGGCCGCGGCAACCCAGCGGCACGACTGTGGCGGTGGTTCTCGGCACCTCGGCCCGGCGCGATAACGTGCGCGGCAGCGCAGCACCAGAAGGGGAGTAACCCGAGGATGACCACAAGTCCGATACCGGCCACCCGTACCAAGGTCCTCCTTGTCGACGATCATGACCTGATTCGCAAGGGTTTGCGGCACGCCTTCGAGCGCGACCGCCAGTTCGAGGTCGTCGGTGAGGCGGCCACGGCGGCGGAGGGAGTACGCCAGGCCGGCGCCTTGCAGCCGGACGTGGTGATCATGGATCTGCGGCTGCCCGACGGCAGCGGCCTGGAGGCCACCCGCGCACTGCGGAAGTCCAGCGCGTCGATGGGCATCGTGGTGCTGACCATGTATGCGGGCGACGACCAGCTCTTCGGCGCCCTTGAGGCCGGCGCGAGCGCCTTCGTGCCGAAGACCGCCCCTGCCGACGAGGTGGTGGCCGCCGCACGGCACGCCGCCTCCTCCCCCAGCGCGTTCACGGCGGCCGACCTGGCCGAGGCGATGAAGCGCCGGCTCGCCCCGTCCGGCCCGCAGTTGTCTCCCCGGGAGGGGCAGGTGCTGCGGTTGCTCGCCGACGGGATGAGCGTGGCGGGCATCGCCAAGCAGCTGTTCGTCAGCGAGTCCACGGCGAAGACGCACATCTCGAAGCTCTACGAGAAGCTCGGCGCGGCCAACCGGGCTCAGGCCCTGATGACCGCGCTCCGGCTGGGCCTGCTCGAGGCACCGGACGCGCCGAAGTTCTGACCTGCATCCCGCTCGTCGAGCGGGACGACGCGACCGACGGTCCGCGCCAGCTTCGGCAGGCGCGGACCGTCGCGCATCGACCGACGTCGGCGGGCAACCTTCGGCGCGCTATGGTCTGGCGTGCGTGGCGGGTGCACAATACCCGCGCGGGCGACGATGCTCGCGTCGCGGATTCGAGGGGTGAAACGCATGCAGCGGCCGGACTGGGCACCCGACACCATCGACATCGAGCGCCCGAGCGTCGCGCGGATGTACGACTACTACCTCGGCGGCTCACACAACTTCGCCGCCGACCGGGCCGCGGCGCAGGCCATGGTCGCCGCGGTGCCCGAGGCACCGTTGATGGCCCAGGCCAACCGGGCGTTCCTGCGGCGCGCCGTGCACCACCTCGCCGACGCCGGGATCCGGCAGTTCCTGGACATCGGTTCGGGCATCCCGACGGTCGGCAACGTGCACGAGATCGCCCAGCAGCTCGACCCGCAGTCGCGAGTGGTCTATGTGGACGTCGACCCGGTGGCGGTGGCGCACAGCCGTGAGATCCTCGCCGGCAACGAGCAGGCCGTGGTCGTGCAGGAGGACCTGCGCAACCCGGAGGCGATCCTGGCCCATCCGGACGTCCGCAAGTTGCTCGACCTGAGCCAGCCGGTGGCCGTGATGGTAGTGGCCGTCCTGCACTTCGTCCCCGACGACGACCGGCCGGCGGAGCTGCTGCGGACACTGCGGGACGCCTTGGCGCCCGGCAGCTACCTGGTGCTGTCGCAAGCCAGCGACGACGGGCGCAGCGAGGACGAACGCGCCGAGGCGGAGCGGGTCTACCGGCGCACCGACAACCCGCTGTCGGTGCGCAGCCGCGCCGAGCTGACCGCGCTCTTCGACGGCTTCGAGCTGCTCGACCCCGGCGTGGTCTGGGTGCCCGAGTGGCGACCGGACACTCCGGAGAGCGCGGAGGACGCCGAGCGCGCGGTCTTCATGGGCGGCGTCGGGCGCCTCGGTGACTGAGTCGCCCGGGGCGAACCCCTATCCGGGGACGTTCGCCCGGGCCTGGGCGAAGGCGGTCTCCGGCACCAGCTACCTACCGATGACCCAGGCCCAGTTGGAGTCCCTTCTGGACCGGCTCACCGGGGAACTGGCCAGGGCGTTGCGCACCGAGCCGTTCGACCTGCGCGCCGGGCACCGGGTCGGCGCCGAGTTGGTCGCCGCGCACATCGCTTCCGCCGAGGGGCTGGGTCGTACGGTCGAGGTCATCCAGCTCCGCCTGGTGCGCGACCTAGGCCTGGTGGCCGAGGACGTCGAGGACCGGATGGCCCGGCTGCTGGCGGCCGTCGCGACCGGCTACGCCCGCGCGCTGCGCGACCGGACGCTCGACGAGCAGGAGTCGATCCGCCGCGCCGCCATGCGGGCCCGCACCCAGGCCGAGCGGGCACTGCGGGCCAGCGAGGCCCGGTTCCGGCATCAGGCCACCCACGACCCGCTCACCGGCCTGCCCAACCGGACGCTGTTCACCGAACGGCTCGCCGCCGCGCTCAACGAGCCGGGTCGGGGCGCGCAGCGGGTCGGGGTGTGCTTCCTGGACCTGGACCGCTTCAAGGTGGTCAACGACACGCTGGGGCACCAGATCGGCGACCTTCTGCTGGCCACTGTGGCTGAGCGGCTGCGCAAGGCCATGGGCGAGCATCTGGTGGCCCGGCTCGGCGGCGACGAGTTCGTCATCCTGGTGGAACGCACCGCCGGCACCGACGACATGGTGGCGGTGGCCGAGACCGCGCTCGCCGCGGTACGCACACCGGCCCTGGTCGACGGGCACGAGCTGCAGATCTCGGCGAGCATCGGCATCGTCGAGCGCCAGGTGGCCGGTGCCAACCCCACGGACCTGATGCGAGCCGCCGACAGCACTCTGCACTGGGCGAAGTCCGCCGGTGGGGCGCGCTGGGCGCTCTACGACGCCGAGCGCAATCAACGTGAACTGGCCCGCTACGCGCTCTCCGCGGCCATCCCGGCGGCGTTGGAGCGGGGCGAGTTCTACCTCGACTACCAGCCGCTGACCTCACTGCGCGACGGCAGCCTGGTCGGCGTGGAGGCGCTGGTCCGCTGGCGGCACCCCGAGTTGGGGGTGCTGCGCCCGGACAGCTTCATCGGGTTGGCCGAGGAAACCGGCCTGATCGTCCAGCTGGGCGGATGGGTGTTGGCCGAGGCGTGCCGCGAGGCCGAGGCGTGGTCGGCCGGGGGTGCCGCCGCGCCGTTCGTCAGCGTCAACCTGGCGGTACGGCAGGTGCACCGGCCCGGTTTGGTGCAGGAGGTCCGCGCGCTGCTGCGGCAGACCGGCCTGCCACCGGAGCGCCTCCAACTGGAGATCACCGAGAGCACGATGATGAGCACCGCCGAGGAGCCGGTCCGTGCCCTGCGGGTCCTTGCCGACCTCGGGGTACGCATCGCGATCGACGACTTCGGCACCGGCTACAGCAACCTGGCGTACCTGCGGGACCTGCCGGTGACCGAGCTGAAGGTGGCCGGAGAGTTCGTGGCCGGCCTGCGCTCGCCCTCCGTCGGCCGCACCGACGAGCGGATCCTCGCCTCCCTGGTCTCGCTGGCGCACGCGCTGGACCTGACCGTCACCGCCGAAGGTGTGGAGACCGCCGGGCAGGCCGAGCGGCTACGCGCGATCGGCTGCGACGCAGCACAGGGCTGGCACTTCGGCCGCCCGGCCCCCGCCGATCGCATCCTGGCCCGCATGCGCTGACCCTCGGGCCCGCACGCCCCAACCCGTCCCCGCCCACTCCCCCAAACTGCGGCTCACCCATCACCCGCAGCTCGCCGGGCTCACCAGTTGGGCGCAGACGAGCGGACGACGCGAGCGGACCACGCGGGGTCGGATCTTCCGTTGAGCGTGATGCCGGTGAGTCATCACGATGACTCACCGGCATCACGCTGATCCCGGCAAGGCACGGCAGCCCCCGAGACACGTTTGCTTGAAGCCCACCCCACCGACGAGGTAGACGGCGTCTACGGCGACTGGTAGACAGTGTCTATGGACGCGGACGAGACGGGGCTGCGGGCTCGGCTGGTGGCCGCCGGGGTGGATCTGGTGCTGCGCGAGGGCCAGTCGGCGGTGTCGCTGCGGGAGATCGCCCGTCGTGCCGGGGTCTCGCACGGCGCACCGCGCCGCTACTTCCCAACCCACGTCGACCTGCTCTCCGCCATCGCCCGGGAAGGGTTCGCCGACCTCACCGCCCGGTTCGAGCGAACGCTGCGTGACGTCGGTCCGGACCCGCGTACCCGATTGACCGCGTTGGCCCGGACGTACCTGGACTTCGCGGCGGCCCATCGCGGCATGTTCGAGCTGATGTTCCGCCACGACCTGCTGGACAGCGGCCGATTGCGGCTGCGCGAGACGAGCCTGCCGCTGTTCGCCGTGCTGGCCGACCTGGTGGCACAGGCGCGCCGGCCCACCGACGCGCCCGCGGCGGTGCTGGCCGGCGCGCTGTGGGCGAACCTGCACGGCATCGCCCAACTCTGGGCCTGGGGCAGCCTGCCGCTGGCCACCGGCGCCACCGACGACGATGCCCTGCTGCGCGCCACGCTGGACGCCCACCTCGGCCCGGCGCCGGCCAGAAACCCGACCCCGGAGGACACGTGCCCCTGCTGTACGACGTCACCAAACTGACCGTCGGCACCGCGCTGCGGTTCGGCTGGCACCCTCGGGTGGAAGGGCTGGAGCATCTGCCCCGAAACGGCGGCGCGATCCTCGCCGGTAATCACCTGTCCGTCGCCGACGAGTTGTTTCTCGTCACCTCGACGCCCCGACACGTCACCTTCTGGGCGAAGGTCGAATACTTCAACGGGCGTGGTCCGGGCGGCTGGCTCAACCGGCGGATCGTCGCCGGCATGGGCGCCATCCCGGTCGACCGAGCCGACGGCCGGGCCGCCCTGCGCGCCCTCGACGCCGCCGTCCCGGTGCTGCGCGCCGGCGGCCTGGTCGCCGTCTATCCGGAGGGCACCCGCTCCCCGGACGGGCGGCTCTACCGGGGCCGGGTCGGGATGACCCGGCTGGCCCGCGACGCCGACGTGCCGATCATCCCGGTCGGCGTGACCGGCACCGCCGAGGTGCTGCCGGTCGACGCGCGGCTGCCCCGTCGACACCCGATCACCCTGCGGTTCGGCCCGCCGATCCCGGTCGCCGAGCGGATCAACGGGCCCCGCGACATCCGGACGGTCACCGACGAGGTGATGGCGGCGATCCAGAAGCTCACCGGCCAGGAGTACGTCCCGCACTACGCGCCCGCCCGGGAGAGCTGAACGCCTGCTCCTCGCCGGGCCCCGTCGAGCGCAACCGACAGCGCTCGCGAACATGCCGGGCGCGGCCCGATACGCGAGTTTTCTCGCACCGAGCCGGCGGGTCCACAGTGGAACTTGAGCGGGCGCTACGATACGCATTCTCGCGCCAATTACGGGGGTAGATGTGCGTATCTGGAAGGGCGGCTTGGCGGCCGCAACAATTCTCACTGTTCTACTGGCGAGCGCCGGTGTCAGTTCGGCAGCCGCCAACGTCAGCTACAACGTATGGACCTGGAACGTGGCGGGCTGGACGATGCACCGCGGCTCGACCAGCAACGGCTTGATTGACGTGATCTCCAATTCCATCCGGAACCGCTCAACACATCTCGCCGCTCTCAACGAGCTGTGCTGGGGGCAGTACAAGGCGGTGCAGGCGAATCTCCGGGCGTCCGACTGGGGCGAGAACGAGGACGACTACTCGCGGTTCGAGAGCACCAACGACACCGGCTGCGGCGGCGAGAAGTCCGGCATCGCCCTCTTCAGCAAGGCACCGATGGGCACTGCCGACCGCATCACGCTGCCGGACGACGGCCGGGTGGAGAAGCGGAAGTTGTTGTGCGCCCCGCTTGAGGCCCGGCCACACCTTCGGTTCTGCACGACCCATATCACCACGTCGAGCGAAATCATCGGGGGAAGCCCGATCAACCAGCAGCAGCTCGACGCGGTCCGTGCTCACGTGGATGCGTTCAACGCCAACGGCGACACCGTAATCATCGCGGGCGACTTCAACGCCCAGCCCAGCTACAACCGCCTGGACAGGTGGTATGCGCAGTCGGTGAACACGGCGAACAACCCCAACAACGTTGGCGCCCATCGGGAGCTTGACGATCGTGATTCGCGCTGCGTCGGATACGGCGAGAACACCCAGGACGATGGGACTCCTCCCGGCCCGTGCGGGCCGGGCAAGAAAATCGATTTGATTTTCGTGCGGGAGGACAAGATCGTGGGTGCCTACGATGGTGATTCGCTGACCATTTCCAACAGCTGCGGCGGCGCCTGCTCCGATCATCGGATCGTCATCGGATCGGTAACCGTGACGGTAGCCTCCTGATCCACCCGATCGCGCTCAAGCGCGCAACGGAGGGGCATCGTCCACGGCGACGAAGCCCCTCCTTCCAGGATGGAGCTCGGGCCACTGCCTTCAGGTAGCCGTCAGCCGGCGAGCAGTGCCGCCATGCGTTCCGCCTGCGCCTCCCAGCGCCACTCCCGTTCCACCCACGCCCGGCCAGCAGCGCCCAGCTGACGGGCCAAGTCCCGGTCGGCGAGCAGCCGGGCGACCCGGTCGGCGAGCTGGGCAACGTCCCGACCGCGGACGACGTAGCCGGTCTCCCCCTCCCGGACCGCGTCCGGCGCGCCGCCGGAATCACCGGCCACCACCGGCAGGCCGGTCGCGGATGCCTCCAGGTAGACGATGCCCAGCCCTTCGACGTCGAGGCCGCGGTTGCGGGTGCGGCACGGCATCGCGTAGACGTCGCCGGCCGCGTAGTGCGCCGGCAACTCCACCGACGGCACCGTGCCGGTGAACACCACATCCCGTTCCACACCGGTCTGGCGGGCCAGCTTCTCCAGGGTCGCCCGGTACGGCCCGCCACCGACGATCAGCAGGGCCGCGTCGGGCACCTGGCGGCGGATCTCCGGCAGGGCTCGGATCAGGGTGTCCTGACCCTTGCGTGGCACCAGCCGGGACACACAGACGACCACCGGCCGGTCGGTCAACCCGAGCCGGGCCCGGACCTGTTCACCGTCCACGCTCGGGTTGTAGGTGTCCACATCGACCCCGGGCGCGAGGCGGCGCAGCTCGGTCACCCCGTTCAGCACCCGGGCCAACCGGCTGCGGGTGTACTCGCCGAGATAGGTGGTCACGTCCACACCCCGACCGATGCGCCGCAGCGCCGGCCGGGCGGCCGGCACCGCCGCCCAACCGACCTCGTGGCCGTGGGTCTGCGCCACCACCCGGCGGATGCCGGCCCGCCGCCGCAGGCCTGCCGCCAGCAGGCCCAACGGGGCCGCCGCGCCGAACCACACGGTGTCGCAGTCGTACGCGCGCGCCAACCGGGCCGCCCTCCGGGCGATCAACGGGGTCGGCAACAACACCCGGGTACGCTCCCGGATCACCTCGAACGGCTGGTCGGCGTCGAACTTCGCGGCCCCACGCCAGCTCGACGCGTAGACGACCACCGAGCCGGCCGGTTGACGGACCGCGAGATTGTGCACGAACGACTGGATCCCACCCGGGCGGGGCGGAAAGTCATTGGTGATCAGCAGGGTGCGGTTCATCGGCCGGCCTCCCGGGCGTACGCGCGGGCGGCGGCCATCCGCTCCACTGTGGATGGATGTGAGGCCGAATAGAGGTATTCCCAGCGGGGCGGGTCGGGGTCGCCGAGGTTGACCGAGCCGAGCCGGCGCTGCATCGACTCGAAGGACTCCGGGTCGTTGGTGAGCGCGAGCGCGTGAGCGTCGGCCCGCGCCTCCACCCGGCGGGACATCAACGCCTGCACCGGAGCGGCAACCAGCCCGGCCACCGTGACCAGGGCGACCAGCAGCGGGAACGCGCGCGGTTGGGCCACCGAGTCGACACCGGCCAGCCGCAGCAGTGGCCCCCACGAGCCGAGCAGGTAGAGCGCCACCACGGCGGCCGCGGCGCCCAGCGCCCCGGTCAGTGTGCCGGCCGCCACGTCGGAGTCCTTAGCGTGCCCCAACTCGTGCGCGACGACGGCGGTCACCTCGGCCGGGGTCGCCTCGCGCAGCAGCGTGTCGTAGACGACCACCCGTCGGGTCGGCCCGAGACCGGAGACGTACGCGTTGACCGCCCTGGTGCGCCGGGAGGCATCGGCGACCAGCACGTCACGCACCGGCACCCCGTCGCGGGCGGCCATGCTCATCAGCTCGGTGCGCAACGGGCCCTGCTCCATCGGGGTGAAGCGGTTGAACACCGGCTCCACCAGCACCGGTAGCACGAACGACAGCAGCGCCACGAGCACCGCGGCGCCGGCCGCACCGAACGCCCACCACCAGCGTGGCGCGAGCCGGATGACCGCGTAGAAGCCGAACAGCGCCACCGCGCCGATCACCGCGCTGACGGCGTACGACTTGAGCAGATCGACCGCCCAGCCGCTCCAGCCGTTGGTGCTCAACCCGTAGCGGGTGAGCACGCTCTGCCGCCAGGCGGCGAACGGGAGCGTCACCAGGTCGGCGACGAGCACCACCGCCAGCCCGCCGAGCACAGCCTGCGCTGCCCAGTGCCCACCGAACGGCCGGCCCACCAGCTCGACCAGACGACTGCCCAACGGGGTCAAGCCGAGCGCGAGGGCGATCAGCAGCCCAATGGCGAGCGCGGCGTAGCCACCGGGACGCAGCGCGGCCCGGAACTCCCGCCCCTTGGCCACCTGCTCGGTCGGAAGGTCGCGCAGCGCGGCGAGTTGGTCGGCCCGGGGTGCCGGCGGGCGGTGCCACGGGATGAGCAGCGCGGCCAGCACGACCAGCGCGAGGGTGAGCACGGCCAGGGTCAGCAGCGCCCAACCGCGCGGCGTCACCGCGTCACCGCCCGTTGTTCCCCGTTCATCGCGCCGCTCCTCCTGCCGTGACCGCTCATCCTATGGCCCGTGAGAAGCCCGCTTCCGGGCGCGGTGCCGTGCTCAGGCGACGCGGCGGGTGGCACGACGGCGAGCTGCCTCCGGGCGCGCGGGTGCGGCCAGCACCTCCACGTCGAAGCCGGCCCGGGCGAACACCTCGATGGCCTCGACCTCGGCGGCGACCAACCCGGCCGCCGGGGACGTCTCGTCGAACAGGGCGGTCAGCGGGCAGCCGGAACAGCCGTCGGCCCGCTTCGCGCACCCGTCACAGTCGATGAGCATCGTGCCTCCTGATCGGCTCTCGGCGCTCGGTCGACGCCCTTTCGTCGCCGACCGAGCACCGTCGGTGACATCGACACTAACCACCGGGTACGACAGGAACCCCGTCCGACCGCCCGTTTCAGGGCTAGATCCACTCCAGATCAGCGAAATCGGGGTATCCCACCCGGCCGGGACCTGCGCCGTCAGCCTCGTCTGCCGCTACGGCTGACCGACGAGGCGCTGCACCTGATCAGCCCTGCGCGTCGAGGTCACGCAGTGCGAAGCGGAGGTGCTGCCACTCCTCGTCGAAGATGACGTGAAGGCAGTGCAGGACGGACACCTGCTTCTCGGGCCACCAGGCGGCCGGCCGAGTCTCGGCGAGCAGGTCCGGTGTGACGGCTGCGAGGAAGTCGCGGACCATCGCCTGCCGCTCGGCTCGCAGCTCAAGGGTCTCGGCGAACGTCGGCTGCTCGACGACGAAGATCGACATGTCGAAGCCCTCCGTCTCGTACTCGGCATGCGGTTGCCCGAGTGGGTGGAAGGGCTGCGGCAGGCGCAGGATCGACTTGCCCAACCAGGTGTCGGCGGCGAACGCGAGGTGGCGCAGTGTCTGCGCGAACGACCACTCCCTGTCGATCGAGACGTCGACAGCACCCTCGGGCATGGACACAGCCCGGTCGACCGCCGCCGCCCAGGCCCGTTCGAGAGCCGCCCACGCCACGCGGAGGTCGTCCGGATTGTTGGCCTGCCGAAGGTCGCGCCCGGGAAATCGCCGGTTGAGCTCGGCCTCGACCAGCGGTACGACATCGACGCCGTTGATCAGGAACGTGCCCTCGGCCAGCCACGGTGCGTCGATGTCCAGAGCATCCACATCGACGCCGCGCATCACCGCCCCGGCCAGCGTCGACCTGTTGAACCGGGCACCTCGCAAGTCCCGGTCGAGGAAGACCTTGACGTCGTTCTGGCTCATGGCGACTCCCTCCCGTCAGCGACAGCAGCGACGCTAACGCTCGGGTACGACAGCCGGGTAGGTCAGGAGCGGGCGAGCCGCCGTAGCAGCGAGTCCGCGCCCAGCGGGTAGGCGCCGTGCCGGCGTACCCCGTCGGCGACCTCGCGGTCCGACGAGACCACCACCACCGGTCGGCCCGCCGGCTCGGCACGGACCAGTCGCCGGATCAGCTCGTCGGCGGTCTCACCCTTGCGGGAGAAGAGCACCCGTACGCCGCGCGGCGCGGGCGGCAGTCCGTGCATCCGCTCGGCGCCGTCGAAGACCACAGTGACCTCGTCGCCGGTCTGCGCGGCGATCCCGCCCAGCCCGGTGATCAGGCGTTTGCGCTGCTGCTCCAGGGACATCTCGCCGAAGCCACGCTTGGTGACGTTGTAGCCGTCCACCACGAGGTGCGCCCGGGGCAGGGCGAGCAACTGGTCGAGCCGGGCCGGGTCGTCGGTGTCGCGGGCGCGGGCGGCGGGGCCGGCCGGGGCGGTGCCCGGCTGCTCGGCGAACGCGTCGGCGACGAAGTCGGCGGGGAGTTTGTCCACCGGGTCGAGCGCCAGCTCCCGGCGCAGCCCGACGGCAGCCTGGCCGATGGTCTCCAGGAGCAGCCAGAGCCGGGCGTCGTCGACCGAGCGCGCCTCCTTGGCGCTGGCCCGGGCCACTCCGGCGGCGGCCTCGGCCTCGGCCAGCCGGGCCCGGGCGCGGCGGAGTTCGGCGTCCACGTCGGCGCTGGCGCGGGCGGCCCGGCCGCGCTCGGTGGCCAGCAGTTCGGTGGCCTTCCGCTCGCGGACCTGGGTCTCCCGCAGGGTGCGAGCCACCTGTCGGGACTCCTCGCGGAGCTGACCAAGCTCCTCGCGGACGCGGGCCAACTCGTCGCGAAGCTTCTCGGCCTCGACCCGGGCCACCGCGCGGTCGTGCTCGGCCCGGGTGGCCCGCTGCTCGGCCTCGCGGACCAACTCGGCGACGACGGCGCTGTCCGCCTCGGCACGCACTGCCGCGCCGCTGGCGTCGATCAGCTCCCGCCAGCCACGGGGACGGGCCAGGTAGGCCAGCGCGGCCACCTCGACCGGGTCGGCGGCGGCCGGCGCGGTGCCCTCGACCACCGCCGCGCCGAGATCGCCGGCGTCGGCCAGGACCCGCGCGGTGACCCGCTGCCGGAACAGCGGGTCGGCGGTGAGCTGGGCGGCGATGACCGGCGCGCCGAGTCGGGCGCGTCGGTTGGGGGCGAACTTGGCCACCCGACGCAACGGCACCGGGACCTCGTCGGTGGGAAGGGTGGGCAACACCGCGGCGGTCAGCGTCACGATCCGCTGCCGGACCGGCTCGGGCAGGGTCGGCTCCGGCTCGGCGGCGGGGCCGTCGCCCGTCGTCGTCGGGTCCGATGCGCCAGATGTGTCGGTGACTACGTTGTCGTCCGGGTTGCCCAGGGCCCCGTCGAGCGCGACCGGATCCTCCTGCGGGAGGTGGTCGTCGTACGGCTCGGTGAGGGGCATGTGGCAAGTCTCCCACCGCGACCGGGCCCACCGCCCGGTGAGTGAGCCGATCTCTCATCCTAGCCCCATGGTGACGGATGGGACGGCTGCGACGGGAGTGTCGGACCGGGGCGCTAGCGTGCCGCCGATGGCACAGGCGGAGTACGTCCAGGAGTCACTGGCCGGTCTCGACCCGGCGGTTGGCGGGGTGGACCCGGCGCTGCCGCTCTACGCGACGACGTTCGTGGTGGTCGACCTGGAGACCACCGGCGGCGCGCCGGACGGCGGCGGGATCACCGAGATCGGCGCGGTGAAGGTGCGCGGTGGTGAGCAGTTGGGGGAGCTGGCGACCCTGGTCAACCCGGGCCAGCCGATTCCGCCGTTCATCACGGTGCTGACCGGCATCACCCAGGCCATGCTGGTGCCGGCGCCACCGATCGAGCAGGTGCTGCCGAGCTTCCTGGAGTTCATCGACGACGCGGTGCTGGTGGCCCACAACGCCCCGTACGACGTGGGCTTCCTCAAGGCCGCCTGCGCCAAGCACGGCTACCGCTGGCCCAACCCCCGGGTCCTGGACACGGCGGCGCTCGCCCGCCGGGTGCTGACCCGCGACGAGGTGCCCAACCGCAAGCTGGGCACCCTGGCCGCCTACTTCCGCACCGCCACCCAGCCCACCCACCGGGCGTTGGACGACGCGAAGGCCACCGTCGACGTGCTGCACGGGCTGATCGGTCGGCTCGGCGGGCACCGGGTGGACACGGTCGGCGACGCCATCGAGTTCGCCCGCGCTGTCACCCCGACCCAGCGCCGCAAACGGCACCTGGCCGAGGGGTTGCCCAAGGTCCCCGGGGTCTACATCTTCCGGGCCGCCGACGACAGGCCGCTCTACGTGGGCACCTCGGTCGACATCGCCACCCGGGTGCGCAGCTACTTCACCGCCGGCGAGAAGCGCGCCCGGATCTCCGAGATGCTGGGCGCGGCCGAGCGGGTGGAGGCGGTGGAGTGCGCCCACTCGTTGGAGGCGGAGGTCCGTGAGCTGCGGTTGATCGCCGCGCACGCCCCGCCGTACAACCGCCGGTCCAAATACCCGGAACGCATGGTCTGGCTCAAGCTGACCGACGGTCCGTACCCTCGGCTGTCGATCGTCCGCGACCTCTCCCCCACCGACACCGCGTACCTCGGGCCGTTCACCTCCCGGCGAGCCGCCGAGCTGGCCGCCGCCGGTTTCCACGACGCGGTGCCACTGCGCCAGTGCACGCACCGGCTCTCGCTACGCACCGTCACGCCGGCCTGCGCGCTGGCCGAGCTGGGTCGCTGCCCGGCGCCCTGCGAACACAAGATCACCCCCGAGGAGTACGACGACAGCGCCGCCACGCCATTCCGCACCGCGACGGCCAGTGACCCCCAGCCGGTGGTGGACGCACTGCTCGCGCGGATCGACGTGCTCTCCCGCGACCAGCGCTACGAGGAGGCCGCCGTGGTGCGGTCCCGGCTGGCCGCCGTGCTGCGGGCCACAGTGCGGATGCAGCGGCTGGCCGCGCTGACCGGGATCGTCGAGTTGGCCGCGGCCCGGCCGGCCGCCCGGGGCGGCTGGGAGTTGGCGCTGGTCCGGCACGGCAGACTGGCCGGCGCGGGGGTGTCCCCGCCGGGCGTGCACCCGCGTCCCACGTTGACCACGATCCGGGCCACCGCCGAGACGGTGTCGGGCGGGCACGGTCCGGTGCCGGCCGCGACCGCCGAGGAGTCCGAGCGGATCCTGTCCTGGTTGGAGCGACCGGAGACCCGACTCGTCGAGATGTCGTCCGGTTGGTCCTCTCCGGCGAGTGGCGCGGGCCGGTTCCGTGACCTGCTGGCGAAGGCCGAGGGCGGCGCGTCCCACCAACTCTCGACCGAACGCTCATGACCAACTGACCGATCGGACTACGTCGACTCGCTTAGGCTGTTAGAGAAGTGCAGTCCTGCCCGATTCGTGGGCCTGCTCCCCCGCCGGGTCCCGGCGATGTGGAGCCGGGGTGAGGAGGTGTCCCTCGTGGACGTCGACGCCGGACACGGCGCCGCCCTGGGGGGCGCCCTGCCGACACAGCCGGGTGAGCTGCCGCTCGCTCGCCGGCTGCGGTCGCTGCTCAGCTGGCCGACCACCGACTCGGACCCGGTCACCCAACTGGTCCGCACCCACCGGGGCATCCACGCCGGCACCGACCCCGCGGTGCTGCGCCGTGCCTACACGATCGCGGAAAACATGCACCGCGGGCAGTTCCGCAAGAGCGGGGAACCGTACATCACCCATCCCCTCGCGGTGGCGCAGATCTGCGCCGAGCTGGGGATGGACACCACCACCCTGGTCGCGGCGCTGCTGCACGACACAGTTGAGGACACCCGCTACACCCTCCAGGCACTCTCCGAGGACTTCGGCGGCGAGGTGGCCCACCTGGTCGACGGGGTGACCAAGTTCGACAAGGCGTTCTACGGCAAGGCCGCCGAGGCGGAGACGGTCCGCAAGATGATCGTCGCGGCCGCCAAGGACGTCCGGGTGCTGATCATCAAGCTGGCCGACCGGCTGCACAACATGCGGACGCTCGGGGTGCGCTCCGCGTCGTCGCGGGAACGGATCGCCCGCAAGACCCAGGAGGTGCTGGTCCCGCTCTGTGACCGGCTGGGCATCCAGACCCTCAAACGCGAGCTGGACGACGTGGTGCTGCTGCACCTCGAGCCCGACGAGCACGCCCGGCTGGCCCGGCACGTGCACGATCGGCCGGGCTGGGATTCCTACCTCGACTCGGTCGTCACCCGGACCAGGGTGGCGCTGCGCCGCAGCCGGGTCGACGCCGAGGTCAGCCCCCGTCCCCGGCACCTCTACTCGATCTGGAAGGACACCATCGCCGGGGGCCACACCGCCCCGTACGACCTGCCCCGCATCGTGGTGGTGGTCGACGGCCCGGCCACCGACTGTTACGCCGCGCTGGGCGCGATCCACGGCACCTGGCGACCGGTGGCCGGCCGTTTCAAGGACTTCATCGCCTCGCCGAAGAACAACCTCTACCGTTCGCTGCACACCAGCGTCTGCGGCCCCCAGGACCGCACAGTGGAGGTGCTGATCCGCACCGAGGAGATGCACCGCTCGGCCGAGTACGGCATCGCCGCCGACTTCCGTTTCCCCCAATCGGGGCGTGGCAGCGCCGCGGCCCGTGCCGAACAGCTGGACTGGCTGCGCCGGGTGCTCGACTGGGAGCCGGACGCCGCCGACCCTGCACAGTTCTACGAGTCGCTGCGCTGCGACCTGGCCGAGGGCCAGATCCAGGTCTTCGCCGACGGGCGGCAGGTCGTGCTGCCGGCCGGTGCCACGCCCGTCGACCTCGCGTACGAGCTGGGTAACGACCGGGGCGACCACTGCCTCGCCGCGCGCATCAACGGTCGGCTGGCCCCGCTCAGTTCGGAGCTGGACGAGGGCGACGTGGTGGAGATCTTCACCGAGAACGACGGCGACAACGGCTTCGAGGCCGGTGTGGCGCCGCGCGGCCCCCGGCGGGAGTGGCTGACCTTCGTCAAGTCGCCGCACGCGCAGATGCAGATCAACAGGTGGTTCGCCGAGCACACCGAGCCGGGCATCACGATCAGCGACAAGGTGCGCCTCGGTCGGGCCACCATCGGGCTCGCCCTTCGCCAGCACAACCGGGGCCTCGCCAGTGACCTGCCACTGCTGCGCCTCTCCGAGGAGTTGGGCTACCCCGACCTGGAGACCCTGTTGGTCGCGGTCTTCGACCGGGTGATCGAACCAGACACCGTGGTCCGCCAGCTCATCGACCTCGTCGACCATCGACAGTGACCCGGCGGGCCCCAGCGCGACCGAAGGACATTCGTGACCACTAGCCTGGAGTCATGATCCCCCGCTCCCGCGCCACCGGTCGGGCCCTCTTCTACCAGGCCTTCTACCGGCTGCCGCTGCCGGTGCGTCGGCGCCTGGTCCGGCTGGTCGTGCCCAAGTACATCGTCGGCGCGGTGACCCTGGTCCGGGACACCGAGGCGACGGGCGCGGGTCGCTTGCTCATGCTGCGCCAGCCGCCCGGCAAGGGTTGGTCGCTCCCCGCCGGCCTGCTCAACCGGGGTGAGGCTCCGGTGGTGGGCGCGGCCCGTGAGCTGTTCGAGGAGTCCGGTGTCCGGCTCCCACCGTCGCGGCTGCGCCCGGCGGTGCCGAACGCGATCGTGCACGCCAAGGGCTGGGTGGACATGGTCTTCGAGGCCGAGGTGCCGGCGTCCAGCACCGAGCTGACCGTCGACGGCGGGGAGGTCTTCGAGGCCGCCTGGCACCCCCTGGACGATCTGCCCAAGCTGACCTGGCCGACGGCCCGGCTGCTCGCCTACTACGACATCGGGCCGCTGGCCGGGCAGTTCCCGCCGCCCGTGCCCGACGACACCCCGTGACCGGGGCGGCCGGTGTGCCGGCGGAGCTGTGCGCGGTGGTGCTGGCCGCCGGCGAGGGTACGCGGCTGCGCCCGCTCACCGAACGGCTACCCAAGGCGCTCTGCCCGGTGGGCAACGTCTCCCTGCTGGATCGGGCGTTGGCGCGGTTGGCCGGCCTGGGCCTGACCGGTCCCGATCGGGTGGCGGTGAACGCCTGTTACCTCGGCGACCAGGTGGTGGCGCACGTCGGCGACCGCGCACACCTGTCGGTGGAGCCGGGCGACCCGCTGGGCACCGCGGGCGGGGTGGCCAACCTGCGGGACTGGATCGACGGGCGGCCGGTGCTGGTCGGCAACGCCGACGCGTACCTCGCTGACCCGGCCGCTCCCCCGGGCCCGGACGTGGCCGCCCTGCTCGACGGCTGGGACGGGCACACCGTACGCCTGCTCGGCCAGCCCGCCGCGGACCCGGCGGCGCCGGGCACCTTCGCCGGGCACTGCTTCACCGGCTTCTCGCTGCTGCCCTGGCGGCTGGTCCGTGACCTGCCGGTCGTGTTCTCGGACCTGGTCCGCGCCGTGTGGCGTCCGGCCGAGGCCGCGGGCGCCCTGACTGTGGTGCCCTACCCGGGCACCTTCTTCGACACCGGAACCCCGGCCGACTACCTGGCCGCCAACCTGCACGCCGCGGCCGGCGGCGTTCTCGTCGAGGAGTCCGCGACGGTGACCGGGCACTGCGTGGAGTCGGTCATCGGCACGGGCGCCCGGGTTGACGGTGACGTGTCCCGCACCGTGGTGTGGCCGGGCGCGACAGTACGGGCCGGCGAGCGGCTACGGAACGTGATCCGGGCCGGGAGCGACCTGACAGTGCCCTGCCCCGCCCAGGGCTGAGCCCCGACGGCTCCCGCCTCCGGTTTCGCACCGGAACATCTAGCATGGGCGACGACGCCGACGAACGGAGAAATGCCCCGTGATCACCGCGATCGTGCTGATCGACTGCGCCACCGATGCGATCCCCGAGGTGGCGGAGAACCTGGCCAACCTTCCCGGTGTCAGCGAGGTCTACTCGGTGGCCGGGCACGTCGACCTCATCGCCATCGTCCGGGTCCGCGAGTTCGACCAGATCGCCCAGGTCATCGCGGGCAGCATCTCCAAGGTCCCGGGCGTGCTCAACACCGAGTCGCACATCGCCTTCCGGGCGTACTCCCAGCACGACCTGGAGGAGGCGTTCGCGATCGGTCTGGCCAGCGCCGACTGACCCGCTCGCCGTTTCGGGGGGCCGTGCCGGCCGCACGGCGGCGCGTAGCGCGCACAGGGCGGCCGGCCCACCTCAAGTGTGGACCGGCCGTCTGCTGTGGCTACGTCAGCTCTCGCTGGGAGCCGGTACCTCGGTGCTGCCGCCGCCCGGAGCCGGCGACTCGGTGCCGGTGCCGCCCGGAGCCGGGGACTCGGTGACAGTGCCGCCCGGAGCCGGGGACTCAGTGCCGGTGCCGCCCGGGCTGGGCGTACCGCTGGCGCTGGTCTGCGGAACCGGGATGCCCAGCTTGTTGGCGAGCGCCACCAACTCGTCGTAGTGCGTCTGCAGCGTCGGAAGCGCCGTCTGCGCCAACTGGACCACCGACTGCTCGGAGCCCTGCGAGATCTCCGTCTGGGTGGCCTGGATGGCCTGGACGTGGCCGGCCAGCTCACTGGTCACCCAGAGCCGGTCGAACTCCGCACCGCTGGCGTTGTTCAGCTTGTCGATGACCGCCTGCTGATCGGCACTGGGCTCGTTCGGCAGTTCCACCCCGAGCTGCGACGCGGTCTGCTGCACCGTCTGGTCCAGCTGGGTGTGGTCGGTCTTCAGCATCGCGCCCAGGTCCTTGACCCCCTGGTCCTGACCCTTCTGCTGAGCCAGGTCACCAGCGGTGATCTCGAACAGGTTGACCTGGTGTACCGCCTGCAGGTACTGGGTGTCCTGCGTTGACGGCTGTGCCGCGGCCTGCGCGGCCGCAGCCGGCGCGACACCGACAAGTACCAGCGCGGCCAACAGGCCGAGGCGTTTGATACCCAACATGCTTCCCCCCCTTGAGACGTTGGACCGCACGGATACCCGGCTCACCGTGGTTATTCCTGCGATCGCCCGTCGCGCGGGGTCGACCGGTCCCATCAGGGGCGTCCGACTCCTGGTCGGATGGGTCCCGGGGGTGTGGATACGACGGAGCGCCCGCCGGAATCCGGCGGGCGCTCCGTAACTGTGTGACTGGGCGGTCAGCGGCGGCTCTCGCCGCTGCCGATCTCCTCGCGCTCCGGTCGGGCCTCGACCGGCGGGTGCCCCGGCGAGACCGGTGCCTCGACCGGCTTCTCGATCGGGTAGAAGAAGCCCCGGATGGCCGGGCCGAGGGCCCCCAGCCGGTTCATCTTCTTGGGCACGACCCAGCCGACGTAGTCCAGCTGGCCGTGACCGTCAGCGTGCCCGTTGGACGCGCTGAGCGGCTGGTGCACCTCGACGAACCGGCCGTCCGGCAGGCGCCGGATGATGCCGGTCTCCACGCCGTGCGCGAGCACCTCCCGGTCGTGCTGCTGCAGACCCAGGCAGAGCCGGTAGGTGACGTAGTACGCCAGCGGCGGGACCACCAGCAGGCCGACACGGCCCGCCCAGGTCATCGCGTTCAGGCTGATCTGGAACTTGTCAGCGATCACGTCGTTGGCGCCGGAGAGCGTCAGCACGATGTAGAACGAGACGGCCATGGCGCCGACGGCGGTCCGGGCCGGCGCGTCCCGGGGACGCTCGAGCAGGTTGTGGCTCTTGCGGTCCTTGAGGTGCCGGGCCTCCAGGAACGGGTACATCGTCGACAGGCCCACCAGGATGCCGGGTAGCACGACAGTCGGCCAGAACAGCGGCGGAATGACGTACCCGTCGCCGAGCGGGATGTTGATTTCCCAGGCCGGCATGAGTCGGGTCGACCCGTCGAGGAACATGACGTACCAGTCGGGCTGGCTGGCGGCCGAGACCACCCACGCCTCGTACGGGCCGAACAACCAGATCGGGTTGATCTGGAACAGACCGCCCATCAGCGCGATGACGCCGAAGACGACCATGAAGAAGCCGCCCTGCTTCAGCGCGTACCGCGGGAACATCCGCTCGCCGACCACGTTGTTGTTGGTCCGGCCGGGGCCGGGCCACTGGGTGTGCTTCTGCTTGAAGACCAGACCCAGGTGGACGCTGATCAGCGCGACCAGCAGACCCGGGATGAGCAGCACGTGGGCGATGAAGAACCGGCTGATGATGATCGTGCCAGGGAACTCGCCGCCGAAGACCGACGAGGTGACCCAGGAGCCGATCACCGGGATGGACAGCATGATCGCCGAGGCGATCCGCAGGCCGGTGCCGGACAGGCCGTCGTCCGGCAGCGAGTAGCCGGTGAAGCCGGCCAGGAAGCCGACCCAGAACAGCAGCGAACCGATGATCCAGTTGGTCTCACGCGGCTTGCGGAAGGCACCGGTGAAGAAGACCCGCAGCATGTGCACGACGATCGCGGCCATGAACAGCAGCGCCGCCCAGTGGTGCATCTGCCGCATCACCAGACCGCCGCGGACGTCGAACGAGATGTCCAGGCTGGAGGCGTACGCGGCGGACATCGGGGTGCCCTGCAGCGGTGCGAAGCTGCCGTCGTAGACCACCTCGGTCATCGCCGGCTCGTAGAAGAAGGTGAGGAACACACCGGTCAGCAGCAGCACGATGAACGAGAACAGCGCGATCTCGCCGAGCAGGAAGGACCAGTGGTCCGGGAAGACCTTGTTCAGCAGCTTGCGCAGCGGGGTGGCCACCTGGAAGCGGTCATCCACTCCCACTGCGGCCTTGCCCGGCGTCGCCGCAAGGTCGAACTTTCGACGCTTCATGGCCGCTCCCAGAAATCAGGCCCGACGGTCTCGGTGTAGTCGGACTTCGCCACGAAGAAGCCCTCGGAGTCCACCTCGATCGGCAGCTGCGGCAGCCGCCGGCTGGCGGGGCCGAAGACTGGCCGGGCGTTGTCGGTGATCAGGAACTGGGACTGGTGGCACGGGCAGAGCAGCCGGTTGGTCTGCTGCTCGTACAGGCTGGCCGGGCATCCCGCGTGCGTGCAGATCTTGGAGAACGCCGCGTAGTTGCCCCACATGTAGTCGCCGTGGCCGATCTTCTCGTTGGCCCGGCGCGATTCCTGTGCGTCCGAGTCGCGGAGATGGATCAGCAGCGTCGGCGAGTCGGCGTGCTTGTTGCTCACACCGTGGTCGATGCCGGGGAAGACGGTGATCTGGCCACCGGTGCTGATGTCCGCCGGACGGACCGGACGGCCGTCCTCGCGGACCAGGCGGATCCGCTCGCCGCCCTCGGGCGTGGCGAACCCGGTGGTGAACATCTGGTTATTCTTGTGCGGCTGCGAGATCAGGCCGCCGACCAGCGGCGCCGCGGCGACCGCGGCGACCGGCGCGAGACCGGCCAGCAGCGAGATGCCGAGCAGGGGGCGACGCTTCACGCCCAGCTCGTCCGCCATGTAGAGCATGGTCTGACCGGTGATGGTGCGGCCGTCGGAGTCCACCTGGCCCTCGTGCCGGTCCTGGATCGAGACCTCCTTGGGCAGCAACTTCTTGCCCCAGGTCAGGATGCCGAAGCCGACGGCGAGCAGCGCCACGCCGAGGGTGAAGCCGAGCAGCGGGGTGTAGAACTTGTCGCCGCCCCGGCCCGCCTCGTACTTCCACGGCCACCAGATGTAGATGGCCAGGAAGGCGGTCGCGGCCAGGCCGGTGATCAGGAAGAAACCGGCGACCACCCGGGTCAGCCGACGCTCCGCCTTGGTGCCCGGCAGCACCTGCGGCTCGTAGTGGACGATCTCGATGTCGTCCCGACGCGCGCCTTCACGAACGATGTCGAACCGGGTCAGCTTGGGGTCGTTCACGTCGAGCGGCTCCGGGCCCTGTGGGGCCTGGTGCTCGGGGTGGGTGCTCATGCCGTCACCTCGCTACGGGTGGCGCCGAGCGGCACCACAGCACTGAATCGGATGGCCTGCTCGATCACGACTTACCCGCAATCCACAGGCTAGCGAAGACGAGCGCCACGATGCCAACCAGGAAGATCGCCAGGCCCTCGGTGGACGGGCCGTACCGCCCGAGGTTCAACCCACCCGGGTCCTGGTCGTGCTTCAGCGTCTCCTGGATGTAGGCGATGATGTCGGCCTTCTGCTCCGGCCGGAGCTGGTTGTCGCCGAACACCGGCATGTTCTGCGGGCCGCTCAACATCGCCGCGTAGATCTGGCGGTCGGTCGCGGGGTGCAGGCTCGGGGCGAACTTGCCCGAGGAGAGCGCACCACCGCCGCCACCGAAGGCATGGCACTGCGAGCAGTTGATCCGGAACAGCTCACCGCCGGCGGCGATGTTGCCGTCCTCGCGGAGGTCGTCGCCCTCGGGCACGACCGGGCCGCCGCCGAGCTCCTGGACGTACTGGGCCAGCTGACGGGTCTGCTCGTCGGTGAAGACCGGGGGCTTGCGGTGCGCCTGGGCCTCCTGGCGGGCCAGCGGCATCCGCCCGGAGCTGACCTGGAACTCGACCGATGCCGCGCCGACGCCGATCAGGCTCGGCCCGCGGCCCTCGACGCCCTGGGCGTTGCGGCCGTGGCAGGTCACGCAGCTCACGTCGAACAGCGCCTTGCCCTCGGCGGCGGCGCCGGTCAGCTGCGGGTTGTCCTGCGCCTGGGCGCCCGGGGCGAAGACGGTGTACGCGCCACCGGCGAGCATCAGCGCGGCGATCAGCCGGACCGCGGCGCCCAGCCGGCGGCGGCCCCTGCTGCGCGCGGCGGGCCGCTCGCGCAACCGCGCGAGCAGACCGCGTCGGCGGTCGTTGTCAGAAGTCATGAGCGGTGTCCTTAACCGGTTGGACCTGTCTCAGGGGACGGAGCAGCAGCGCGGAATGTGACGCGCAAGATCACTGGAGCCAGTAGATCATGGCGTACAGCCCGATCCACACGACGTCGACGAAGTGCCAGTAGTACGACACGACGATCGCCGACGTCGCCTGCGCCGGAGTGAACCGGCCCATGGTCGTACGGACCATGAAGATGATGAAGGCGATCAGACCACCGGTCACGTGCAGGCCGTGGAAGCCGGTGGTCAGGTAGAACACCGACCCGTACCCGTCTTCGTTGATCTTGATGCCGTCGGCGACCAGGTGCCGGTACTCGTTCAGCTGGCCGAGGACGAAGATCAGGCCCATCACGAAGGTGACGGTGAACCAGCGCCGCAGCGCGTGCACGTCACCCTTCTCCGCCGCGAAGACGCCGAGCTGGCACGTCACCGAGGACAGCACCAGGATCACCGTGAAGGTGGTCGCGTACGGAATGTTCAGCGCCTCGGTGTGCTTCTCCCACTGCTCCGGCGCAGCCGCGCGGATGGAGAAGTACATCGCGAACAGCGCCGCGAAGAACATGAGTTCGCTGGAGAGCCACACGATCGTCCCGACGCTGACCATGTTTGGTCGGGTCAGAGAGTGGATCCGGCTCTTGTCAATGGCTGGGGCCGCAGTCACGCCGTCATTATTGCCCCTGACCGGGGCCGCCGATCAGCGGGGTGGCAAACCTGCGCCTTCCGTGGCCCGAGCGTCAGGGTCCGGTTCGCCTGGCCTAGCCTGAAAAGCGTGCTGCACGTCGATTCGATCTTCGCCGCCACCTCGGCCCCGCCGCCGTTCACCGTCGGCGCGGTGCTGACCGAGACCCGGCTGGACAGCTGGCTGGCCCTCGGCCTGGTGCTCGCCGCCGGCCTGTACCTCTACGGCGTGTACCGGCTGCGCCTGCGCGGCGACCGCTGGCCGATCACCCGTACCGTGTTCTTCCTCGGCCCCGGCCTGGGCGGCATCGCGCTCGTCACGGTCAGCGGGCTGCACGCGTACGACACCGCGCTGCTGTCAGTGCACATGATCCAGCACATGGTGCTCTCCATGGTGGCGCCGATCTTCCTGGCGCTGGGCGCGCCGATGACCCTTGCCCTGCGGACCCTGCCGGTCGGGCCGCGCAAGCGCCTGCTCGCGATCGTGCACAGCCGCGTCGCCCGGGTCTACAGCTTCCCGCTGGTGGCGTTCGCCATCTTCGTGGTCAACCCGTTCGTGCTGTACTTCAGTGACCTGTACCGCTACACCCTCGAACACGCCTGGGCGCACGAGCTGGTGCACGCGCACTTCATCATGACCGGCTGCGTGTTCTTCTGGCCGCTGCTCGGCCTCGACCCGCTGCCCGGCCGCTGGCCGTACCCGGCGCGTGCGCTGCTGATGCTGCTCTCCGTGCCGTTCCACACAGTGCTCGGCCTCACCATCATGCAGAGCAGCACGCTCTTCGGCGGTGACTGGTACCCGTCGCTCAACCTCGGTTGGGTCGACCCGTGGCAGGACCAGGTGGTCGCCGGCGGCATCCTCTGGGCCGGTGGTGAGTTCGTCAGCGTGACAATGCTCGCGGTGCTGGTGGTGCAGTGGGTCAAGCAGTCCGAACGGGAGGCCCGCCGGGTGGACCGCGAGCTGGACCGCCAGGAGGCCCGCGAACGCGCCGCCGACGCCGCGCCCGCCTGAGCTGCCCGGACGGTACGCCCCGACGCGCGACGCCGGGCGGGATGTCGGCTACGTCACGCCGACCGGTACGATCTGCGGGCAGCTACGAGGTGGGAGTTCCGGCATGACCGATCGTCTTTGCACCGTGTTGCTCTACAGCGACGACCCGCAGGTCCGCGATCGGATGCGGATGGCCGTCGGCACCCGGCCCGCTCCCGGTCTACAGATCGAGTTCGTCGAGGCGTCGACCTACGCGGAGACGATCCGGCTGGTCGACGACTACGAGATCGACCTGCTGCTGCTCGACGGTGAGGCGAGCCCGGGCGGCGGCATCGGCATCGCGCGGCAGGTCAAGGACGACCGGGACGACGCTCCCCCGACCTGCCTGGTGATCGCCCGCGCCGCCGACCGATGGCTCGCCGCGTACGCCGAGGTCGACGCGACGCTGGTGCACCCGCTCGACCCGGTGACCACCGGCGGCACGGTGGCCGAGTTGCTGCGGACGCACGCACCCGCCTGACGTCCCACGCTCCTCCGGCACCCCCACGGCGCCGGATCTCCTCGGCGCCGGTTCCAGCCCACCCGCACTTCGCATGCTCGGGAGGCCCGCCATGGGCGATCGGACCTGGCCGCACCTGCTCAACGCGCTGCTGCGCGGTGACGAACTCTCCACCGCCGACACCGCCTGGGCGATGGACGAGATCATGACCGGCTCGGCGAGCGCGGCGCAGATCGCCGCCTTCGCCGTGGCGCTGCGGGCCAAGGGGGAGACCCCTGCGGAGCTGGCTGGCCTGGTGGAGGCGATGCTCGGTCGCGCGGTCCCGGTGGCGCTCCCCGAGGAGTTGCGCCGTACCGCGCTCGACGTGGTCGGCACCGGCGGTGACCTCGCCCACACTGTGAACATCTCCACGATGACGGCGCTGGTGGTCGCCGGCACGGGTGTCCGTGTCGTGAAGCACGGCAACCGGGCCGCCTCCTCCCTGTGCGGCACCGCCGACCTGCTGGAGTTCCTCGGCATCCCGCTGGATCTCGGCCCGGAGCAGGTTGCCCACTGTGTCGAGGAGGCCGGCATCGGGTTCTGCTTCGCGGCCCGCTTCCACCCCGGGATGCGGCACGCCGGCCCGGTTCGCCGCGAGGTGGGCGTGCCCACCTTCTTCAACTTCCTCGGCCCGCTGACCAACCCGGCCCGCCCCCGGGCCGGCGCGGTCGGCTGCTTCGACCTGCGGATGGCCCCGGTGATGGCCAGCGTGTTCGCGGCCCGTGGCGACTCGGCGATCGTCATGCGCGGCGAGGACGGGCTGGACGAGTTCACCACCGCCGCGCCCACCCGGGTCTGGGCGGCCCAGGGCGGCACCGTACGAGAGGTCGTGCTGGACGCGACGGACCTGGGGGTACCCCGGTCCACCCTCGCCGACCTGCGGGGCGGTGACGCCGCGTACAACGCTGGCGTGGCCCGTCGTCTGCTGGCCGGCGAGACGGGCCCGGTTCGGGACGCGGTCCTGGTCAACGCGGCGGCGGCGCTGGCCACCCAGGGCCCGCTGGACGGCGACCTGACCGAGGCGCTCCGCGCCGGCCTGGCCCGTGCGGCCGAGTCGATCGACTCCGGCGCGGCCGCCGCGACCCTGGACCGCTGGATCGAGACCGCTACCGCCGCCTGACCTCACCACCACCCGCCCCGTCGGCGCCCGACCCGTCGGGCGGCGGTGTCTCGGCCGATGATCGACTCGGGTTCCCTGAATCCGCGGTTACCGGGCAGCCCGGATGCCCCGACTTCATTGCAGTCGAGTGGATCACGCGGATTCCGACGAGCGGGCGACCGTGCACGGAGATTTGTCGGACCCGTCTGGGAAACTACAGGTGAGTAGTTCTCTGCTGCCGTCGGTGCGTCGTTGTCGCATCCGGGGGCGGTCCGCCTGGTATCCGAGAGGAGACGCCCGTGTCGCACCGCGAGCTCTACTGCGACGTCTGCGAGGGCGTGGCGTTGTTCGAGGCGCCGCCCTGCGTCGACAGCCACGGCACCGACTGTCCAGAGCTGATCTGCACCGACTGCGGCGCCGCCGTGGTGATCGGCACGTTCGCCTTCCCGGTCACCCGGCTGGCCGCCCGCCGACGCCAGCCCGCCCGCCGCGCCGCCTGACCACAACGCGCCGCCCTGACCGCAGCACCGCCGCCCCGACCACAGCGCCGCCCGCACCGCCGCCCCGCCGCGGCGGGCCGCGCGGGGTGGAACATGACCGAAGGCCCGCTCCTCCACTCGGGGAACGGGCCTTCGTCGTACCGGGTCGGTCGCGACGGCGACCGGGTGGGTCAGTGCTCGGCGGTACGCCGGGTGCCGCTGTAGTACTCGAACAGAAGCCCACAGGCGGAGAAGACGACGGCTAGCAGACCGGCGCCGATCAGCCAGTACTGCCAGAACACCATGCCGAGCGCGGCGATCGCGGCGGCCAGCGCCAGACCGAACGGCCAGTAGCTGCCCGGGCTGAAGAAGCCGACCTCACCAGCGCCGTCGGCGATCTCGGCGTCCGGGCGGTCCTCCGGGCGCAGGTCGATGCGGCGGGAGACGAACCAGAAGAAGCCACCGCACATCGAGCAGAGCAGGAACGACAGCAGCAGTGCGACGGTGCCGACCCACTCGATGCCGCCCGACGCACCGTTCGTCCAGGCGCCGTAGAGGATGGTGGCGCCGAAGAGGAAACCGGCGATGATCAGGAAGATACGCCACTCGGTCTTCATGCGGCTGCCTCAGCTTCCCGTGCGGGCCGGAACGTCGTCCGGGTTGAAGTTGTCCTGCGTCCGCCGCGTGTCGAACGGCTGCGTGGTCGTCGCGTACGGCTGCTCACCGATCGCGGACAGCGCATCCTGGGTCGACTTGCCGCTCTGCTTGGCCGCGAGGAACTGGTCGTACTTCTCCGGCGAGACCACCCGCAGCTCGAAGTTCATGAAGGCGTGGTAGCTGCCGCACAGTTCGGCGCAGCGCCCGACGTAGGCACCCTCGGCGTCCAGGCTCGAGACCTCGAACACGTTGCGGATCTTGCCCGGCATGACGTCCCGCTTGAAGAGCAGCTCGGGCACCCAGAACGAGTGGATGACGTCGCGGCTGGTCTCCTCGAACCGGATGGACCGGTTGGTCGGCAGCACCAGCACCGGGATGACCTCACTGGTGCCGAGCGTCGACGCGGTGGTGCGGGCTTCCGTGCCCTGGCCGTCCCGGTAGTTGAACTGCCAGTTCCACTTGAATGCGACGACCTCGACAGTGACGTCCGGGTTCTTCGACAACTTGTCGACGTCGGTCTGCACGATCGCCGTGTAGTAGAAGAGCACGGAGACGATCAGGATCGGCGCGATGGTGTAGAGGAACTCCATCGGCATGTTGTAGCGGGTCTGCACCGGCAGCGCGTTGCCACGCTTGCGGTAGCGCACGACGCACCAGAAGATCAGGCCCCACACGAAGACGCCGACCGCGAGCGCGGCGATGCAGGAGGCGATCCACAGGTCGTACATCCGCTTGGACTCCGGCGAGATGCCGCCCTGCGGCCAGCCGAAGCCGTGGAACGTCTGACCCACGTCACAGCCCGTGAGCAGAACCAGCAGCGCCACGCCACCGAGACCGAGCCCGGCCAGGCGACCAGCACCACGCCCCCGGCGTCCACCAACCCCTGGGGAAGCGCTGTGCCGTACGGCCGACGGCCGTACCTCCGAACTCCTTGCGACCACCTGGTCCTGCCTCCCTAGCGCGCCGCGGTGCGTCTTTCCTCAGCACCCGCGGCAAAGGCGTCACCGACGGTCGCAGATTACTCGACCATGACGGACTCGGCCGTGGTGGGGTCACTGTCCGACCCCCATCGGGGGGATCCTAGGCATACCGCCGCGATAGCGTCTTGGTCTGTGAGCGCGAGGAGCGAGCCGGGGTTGCGAGCCCCGCAGCCGCGAACGAAGGCAGGTCTGTGAGCGCATCCCCGGTCTACCTGGACGCGGCGACCGCCGCGCCGACGCATCCGGTCGCGCGGCAGGCTCTGCTGGCCGCCCTCGACGACGGCTGGGCCGACCCGGGCAAGCTGTACACGCAGGCCCGCCGGGCCCGGCAACTGCTCGACGCCGCACGCGAGGCCACCGCGCTGACGCTCGGCGTCCGCGCCGACGAGGTCTCCTTCACCCCCAGTGGTACGACAGCGGCCCACGGCGCTGTGCTCGGCGGCCTGGCGGGGCGGCGCCGGGTCGGGTCGACGCTGGTGCACTCTGCGATCGAGCACTCGGCGGTGCTGCACGCGGCGGAACAGCACGTCAACGCTGGCGGGACGGCCGCCGCGGTGCCGGTCGACCGGTTGGGCCGGCTGGAGCTGACCGCGTGGTCGACCGCCGTTCGGGCCCCGGGGGTCGCGCTGGCCGCGTTGATTACCGCCAGTCACGAGGTGGGGACGGTGCAGCCGGTCGCCGAGGCGGCGGCGGCCTGTGCCGACGTGGGTGTGCCGCTGTACGTGGACGCGGCGCAGTCGGTGGGCAGGGTGCCCCTACCGGCCGGCTGGTCGGTGCTCACGGCGAGCGCCCACAAGTGGGGTGGGCCACCCGGCGTGGGGGTGCTGGCGGTCCGGAAGGGCACTCGCTGGGAGTCGCCCTGGCCGGCCGACGAGCGGGAGAGCGGACGTACCCCCGGGGTGGTGAACCTGCCAGCGGTCGTGGCGGCGGCGGCGAGCCTGCGGGCGGCGGCGGCCGACGCGGCGGCCGAGGCGGGCCGGTTGGCCACCCTGGTGGACCGGATCCGGGAGCGGGTAGCGGCGGAGGTGCCCGACGTGGAGGTCGTCGGCGACCCGGTGCTCCGGCTCCCCCACCTGGTCACCTTCTCGTGCCTGTACGTCGACGGGGAGGCGCTGCTGCACGCCCTGGACCGGCGGGGCTTCGCCGTGTCGTCCGGCTCGTCCTGCACCTCGTCCACGTTGCGTCCGTCGCACGTGCTGGAGGCGATGGGGGTGCTCTCGCACGGCAACGTGCGGGTCAGCCTGCACCGGGAGACGACCGAGGCGGACGTGGAGCGGTTCCTGACCGAGCTGCCGGGGATCGTCGCCGGGCTGCGCGCCGAGGCCGGGGTGGTGGGGCTGTGACGACGCCGGACGAGGTGATCGACTGCCGGGGGCAACGCTGCCCGCTGCCGGTGATCGCGGCGGCGCGACGGATGCCCGAGGTGCCGATCGGGACTGTGGTCCGGGTGCTGGCCGACGACCCCGCGGCGGCGGTCGACATCCCCGCCTGGTGCCGGATGCGCGGCCAGGAGTTCCTAGGGTCCGTCAACGGCCCCGAAGGCCCCGCCCACGACATCCGCCGCACCCACTAACCCGGCGCCACCCCGGCCACCCCCGCGATCTTGCAGTTTCTGCGTGGACAAAGGGGTGCAGAAGCCGCAAGACGGCGACAGAAAGTGCAAGATCGCCAGGGTGGGGGCGGGGTTAAGCCGGGAGGAGGTGGGGGCGGACCTCGTCCGCTGCGGTGTCGCCGTAGGACTCGGCGAGCCGCTTGACGAACAGGTCGCGGCGAACGTCGTACTCCTGGGTGCCGACGGTCTCCAGGACCAGCGTGGCCAGCAGCGAGCCGACCTGGGCGGCGCGTTCCAGGCCGAGGCCCCAGGAGAGCGCGGTGAAGAAGCCGGCCCGGAAGCCGTCGCCGACGCCGGTCGGGTCGACCGCGCGGATCTCCCGCGCGATCGGTACGTGGATCGGGTCGATGCCGCGCCCGGCGATCTCCACACCGTGCTTGCCCAGCGTGGTGACCCGCACCTTGACCAGGTCCAGCAGTTGGTCGTCGCTGAGTTGCGCCTTGCTCTGCAACAGCGACTTCTCGTAGTCGTTTGTCATCAGGTACTCGGCGCCTTCGATCAGCGCCACCACGTCCTCGCCGGGCATCCGGGCGAGCTGCTGGGACGGGTCGGCGGCGAAGGCGTACCCGCGGGTGCGGCACTCGGCCGAGTGGCGCAGCATCGCCTCGGGGTCGTTCGCGCCGACCAGCACCAGGTCCAGACCGCCGAGCCGGTCGGCGACCGGGGCCAGCTCGATGTTGCGGGCCTCGCTCATCGCGCCGGCGTAGAACGACGCGATCTGGCACATGTCGGTGTCGGTGGTGCAAACGAAGCGGGCGGTGTGCGCCACCTCGCTGATGTGCACCGAGTCGCAGTCCACGCCGTGGCGCTCCAGCCAGGAGCGGTAGTCGGCGAAGTCGGCGCCGACCGCGCCGAGGAGCACCGGGCGCAGCCCGAGCTGACCCATCCCGAAGGAGATGTTCGCCGCCACGCCGCCGCGGCGGAGCACCAGGTCGTCCACCAGGAAGGAGAGGGACACCTTGTGCAGTTGATCGGCGATGAGCTGGTCGGCGAAGCGACCGGGGAAGCTCATCAGGTGATCGGTGGCGATCGAGCCGGTGACGGCGATCTTCATGTCAACCCTCGGGGTCGGGAGCAGGGCGCGGTCAGCCTACCGGGACGGCAACGCGATGGTCACCGCTCGGTCGGACAACGGCAACCAGCCCGCCACGGCCCCCTTCGGGACCGCTCCCAAACCGGTGCGAGACCCGACCGGTACGGCGATGGGGCCGTCCCGAAGAACGGCCCCATCGTCGCTGGTGTGTGGTGTGACTCAGTTGAACGAGTCACCGCAGGCGCAGGAGCTGCCCGCGTTGGGGTTGTCGATGGTGAAGCCCTGGGCGTCGATCCGGTCGGCGAAGTCGATCGTCGCGCCGGAAAGGTACGGGGCGCTCATCCGGTCGACGACGACCTCGACACCACCGAAGTCGGTCACGACGTCACCGTCGAGCGAACGCTCGTCGAAGAAGAGCTGGTACCGCAGGCCGGAGCAGCCGCCCGGCTGCACGGCGACGCGGAGCCGCAGGTCGTCGCGGCCCTCCTGCTCGATCAGGGCCTTGACCTTCTGCGCCGCGACGTCGGTGAGGACGACGGAAGTAGGGGCCTTGGCCTCGGTCGACTCGGTCTGCGCTGGCGTGGTCACGTGGAAGTCTCCCTGCGCGGTTTGGGTCCGGACGCACTGGCCAACGTCACGCGCCGTCCAGTGATTCCCGGTTGTGGTCCTCAGCCGATCCTACGCCGCCTTGGCCGTGCTCACCCGCGTGGCGTGACCCCCGCCGCAGGTAGGCCCTCGGTCGGGGCGGGCGCGCTGGCGGTCGGAACGCTCAGCGGCTCCACTGCCGGGCCAGCCGGGCGCCCAGCTCGCGCAACCCCTCCGCGGGCCGGCTCAGCGCCGCGTCGAGCCCGCCGCTCTGCTCGCCGCCGAAGTGCTCCACCAGGCTGTACGCGTCGGTCACCCCGGCCGAGGCGGCCTCCCGCCGGCCGGTGCTCACCTGCCCGGCCACCACCACGCAGGGAACTCCGCGGTCGCGGGCGGCGCCGGCCGCCCCGGCGACGACCTTGCCGCGCAGCGACTGGTGGTCGAACGACCCCTCACCGGTGATCACCAGATCGGCGGTGTCCAGCGCGGCGTCGAGACGGGTGGCCCGGGTGACCAGGCCGATCCCCGACTCGCAGTCGCCGCCGAGGGCGAGGAGCGCCGCGCCGATGCCACCGGCGGCCCCTCCCCCGGGCAGCGCGCCGAGCCCCGCCGGACAGCCGTTCAGGTCCCGTTCCAGCACCGCCGCGAAACGCTCCAGGGCCGCGTCGAGCAGCAACACGTCGGCGCGGTCGGCGCCCTTCTGTGGCCCGAACACGTTGCTGGCGCCGTGCAGGCCGAGCAGTGGGTTGTCCACGTCGGTGGCCGCGACCAGCCGGACCCCACGTAGCCGGGGCGCGCCGTCCAGCGCGTCGACCGCGGCGAGCGCCGCCCCGCCGTACGGCAGCGCGGCGCCACCCTGGTCGAGAGGTGTCACGCCCAGCGCGGCGAGCATTCCGGCGCCGGCGTCGTTGGTGCCGGAGCCACCCAGCCCGATCACCACGGTGCGGGCACCGCCCTCCACAGCGGCGGCCACCAACAGACCCAGCCCGTACGAGGTGGTGGTCTTCGGGTCGCGCTCGGCCGCGGAGAGCAGGTGCAGGCCACACGCCTGCGCGCTCTCCAGGTAGGCGGTCGAGCCGTCGGCGGTGAGCAGGATCTCACCGGGCGTCGGGCGCCCGAGCGGATCGACAGTCGGCACCGGCACCCGCCGGCCGCCGAGCGCCTCGGCGAGCACCTCCACGAAGCCCGGTCCGCCGTCCGCGAGGGGCCGGATCAGCAGATCGTCTCCGTCGGTGACGGTGCGCCAACCGGCGGCGACGGCGGCGGCCACCTCCGGTGCGGACAGGGTGCCGGCGAACTTGTCCGGGCAGAGCAACACGCGCATGCCGAGCAGTGTGGCAGCCCACACCGAGCGAGGCTGCGTCGCGCTCGCGCTGTGGGACCATGGGCTACGTGACTTCGACCTGGGTGGAACCCTCCAACACGGCGACGGCTCTGCTGCTGCTCGGCCGGGGCAGCGACCCCGACACCGAGCGCGGCGTCGAGTGTCCGGGCGACCTGCCGGCGCCCAGCGATCCGGATCTGGTGGCCCGCGCCACCGCCGCGAAGGCGAAGCTGGGCAGCAAGGTCTTCGTGCTGGGGCACCACTACCAGCGCGACGAGGTGATCCAGTTCGCCGACGTGACCGGCGACTCGTTCAAGCTGGCCCGGGAGGCCGCGGCCCGCCCGGACGCGGAGTACATCGTCTTCTGCGGCGTGCACTTCATGGCCGAGAGCGCCGACATCCTCACCACCGCCACCCAGCGGGTGATCCTGCCGGACCTCGCGGCGGGTTGTTCGATGGCGGACATGGCGGTGCTGGGCCAGGTCGAGGCCGCGTGGGACACGCTGGCCGAGCTGGGCATCGCCGGCGACACAGTGCCGGTGACGTACATGAACTCCTCGGCCGACATCAAGGGTTTCGTGGGCCGCAACGGCGG
This sequence comes from Micromonospora sp. NPDC048842, assembly GCF_040649935.1. Lineage (NCBI taxonomy): Bacteria > Bacillati > Actinomycetota > Actinomycetes > Micromonosporales > Micromonosporaceae > Micromonospora > Micromonospora sp. NPDC048842. The sequence continues at coordinate 96,616 of NZ_JBEZGK010000004.1, forward strand.
CGTGGTCTGCACCTCGTCGAACGCCAAGCGCGCCCTGGACTGGGCCTTCGAGCAGGGGTCGAAGGTGCTCTTCCTGCCGGATCAGCACCTGGGCCGCAACACCGCAGTGTTGGAGATGGGCCTGTCGCTGGACGACTGCGTGCTCTACGACCCGCACAAGCCCGGTGGCGGGCTCACCCCGGAGCAGCTGCGCGACGCCAAGATGATCCTGTGGCGGGGGCACTGCTCGGTGCACGGCCGGTTCACCCTGGAGAGCGTCAACGACGTACGGGAGCGGGTGCCCGGGGTCAACGTCCTGGTCCACCCGGAGTGCCGGCACGAGGTGGTCACGGCCTCCGACTACGTCGGCTCCACCGAATACATCATCAAGACGATCGAGGCGGCTCCGGCCGGCTCGGCGTGGGCGCTCGGCACCGAACTGAACCTGGTCCGCCGGCTCGCGCTGGCGCACCCGGACAAGCAGATCATGTTCCTGGACAAGGCCGTCTGCTACTGCTCGACGATGAACCGGATCGATCTGCCGCACCTGGTCTGGGCCCTGGAGGAGCTGGTCGCGGGCCGGGTCGTCAACCAGATCACGGTGGACCCCGACACCGCGCACCACGCCCGGGTCGCGCTCGATCAGATGCTCGCGTTGCCCGGCGCGGACACTCCGCCGCCGACGGTGCCCTGATCACGATCCGTAGCGCTCTTGGTACGCAAAAGTGCCGGATCACCGATTAATGCCACACACGCCGATGTGACCGAGTCCTTTTTCGTCACCGAGGGCTATGCTGCCCAAGCGACGACACACGCGGGCCGTTTCGACATGGCCGCATCCGGGGTAGCGACAACGTTCAGGCGCCCCACCATCAACACGGCAGCACCGACGCGCTGGAGGTTGCGTTGACCGACGACGTCCTGGTTGTGCACGGAGGTACTCCGCTCGAAGGGCGGATCCGCGTGCGCGGCGCGAAGAACCTGGTATCGAAGGCGATGGTCGCCGCGTTGCTCGGCGACAGCCCGAGCCGGCTGTTCGACGTGCCGAAGATCCGCGATGTCGAGGTGGTGCGGGGTCTGCTCGGCCTGCACGGCGTCAAGGTCACCGACGGCGCCGAGGACGGCGAGCTCGTCTTCGACCCGGCGAACGTGGAGAGCGCCAGCACCGACCAGATCAACGTGCACGCCGGTTCCAGCCGGATTCCGATCCTGTTCTGCGGCCCGCTGCTGCACCGGCTCGGGCACGCGTTCATCCCGGATCTGGGCGGCTGCCACATCGGCCCGCGCCCTATCGACTTCCACCTCCAGGCGCTGCGAGAGTTCGGCGCCACTGTCGAGAAGCGGCCGGAGGGTCTGCACCTGTCCGCGCCGAACGGGCTGCACGGCACCAAGTTCTCCCTGCCGTACCCGAGCGTCGGCGCCACCGAGCAGGTGCTGCTGACCGCCGTGATGGCCGAGGGCGTCACCGAGCTGCGCAACGCCGCGGTGGAGCCGGAGATCATCGACCTGATCTGCATCCTGCAGAAGATGGGCGCGATCATCAAGGTCCACACCGACCGGGTGATCGAGATCCAGGGCGTGCCCAAGCTGCACGGCTACACCCACCGGCCGATCCCGGACCGGATCGAGGCGGCGAGCTGGGCGGCCGCCGCCCTGGCGACCCGTGGTCACGTCGAGGTGCTGGGCGCGCAGCAGGCCGACATGATGACCTTCCTGAACATCTTCCGCTCGGTCGGCGGCGAGTACGAGGTCACCGACGCCCGCGCGCCGAAGCTGGGCGACCCCGGCCAGGAGGGCGGCATCCGCTTCTGGCACCCGGGTGGCGAGCTGAACGCGGTGGCGCTGGAGACCGACGTGCACCCCGGTTTCATGACCGACTGGCAGCAGCCGCTGGTCGTGGCGCTGACCCAGGCCCGCGGCCTGTCGATCGTCCACGAGACGGTCTACGAGCAGCGGCTGGGCTACACCGAGGCCCTCAACTCGATGGGCGCCAACATCCAGGTCTACCGGGACTGCCTCGGTGGCACCCCGTGCCGCTTCGGCCGGCGTAACTTCAAGCACTCCGCGGTGATCGCCGGGCCGAGCAAGCTGCACGCCGCCGACCTGGTCATCCCGGACCTGCGGGCCGGGTTCAGCCACCTGATCGCGGCGCTCGCGGCCGAGGGCACCTCCCGGGTGTACGGCGTGGACCTGATCAACCGGGGCTACGAGGACTTCGAGGCGAAGCTCGCCGACCTGGGCGCGCACGCCGAGCGTCCGTAACCTCGCTCACCCATCGTTCGGATACGACGGCTCCAGGTCGCGCTGCGACCTGGAGCCGTCGCCGCTGTACCGCGATGTGCACCGGGCGCGGACCGTTGGCTACCCTTGCCGCGTGCCGTCGCTCTTTCGCCGCAAGTCCACCGACCTCGTCGACGAGGCCGTCACCTCGGTGACCCCCGAGGAGACCGCTGAGCGTTCCCGGGGTTACACCCCGGCCAAGGGTCGGGAGACGCCCAAGCGGCCGACCGTCGGCCGTCGCCCGGCCGGTCCCACGCGTCCCCTCACCAAGGAGGAGGAGCGGGAGCGTCGCCGTCAACTGCGCGCCGAGGCGGCGTCGGAGTTCCGCCGCGAGGGTGGCCCCCGCGACCGTGGCCCGGAGCGGCTGCTGGCCCGCAACGTTGTCGACTCCCGGCGTACCGTCGGCACCTGGTTCTTCGGCGGCGCGCTGATCGTGCTGGTCGGGTCGAACGCGGCCATGCCGCCGGTGGTCCGACTGATCTCCAACGTGCTCTGGGGCGCGCTGGCGCTGGGTGTGGTGGTCGACTCGGTGCTGATCTGCCGCAAGATCAGCAAGTTGGTCCGGGAACGTTTCCCGAAGACCGACCAGCGGATGGGCTCGCTCTTCCTCTACGCGGTCATGCGGTCGATCACCTTCCGACGCATGCGCGCTCCCGCGCCCCAGGTCAAGCTGGGCGACAAGGTCTGACCCCCGGCTCCACTCCCGCAGTTCCAGATCCGCGCGACATCGCCAAAACTGCTGCCTCAGACACCTCTGAGGCAGCAGTTTTGCCGTAACTGCGCGGATCTTGTCGTGCGTTCATCATGCTGAACGGGTCGTTGTTCGACAGACCGAACATTTGACCAATGGAGCGAAGGCATGCCTTCGGAACCGGCTGCCCCCCTGGCCACCATCGCCGCCGCCCTGCGCCGGGAGCGGGAACGGGTCGGCATCTCGCTGACCGAGCTGGCCCGCAGAGCGGGGGTGGCCAAGTCCACCCTCTCCCAACTGGAGTCGGGCACCGGAAACCCGAGTGTGGAGACGGTCTGGGCGCTGGGCGTCGCACTCGGTGTGCCGTTCAGCCGGCTGGTGGAGCCCGTCGACGACGGCGTACGGGTCATCCGGGCCGGGGACGGGCCGCGCGTCCGCTCCGAGCGGGCCGACTTCAGCGGAACGCTGCTCAGCGCCGGCGCTGCGCACCTGCGCCGGGACATCTACCTGATCAGGCTGGAACCGGGCGCGGTCCGAGCCGGGCACGGACACACCCCGCGCAGCATCGAGCACGTGGTGGTCGCTGCCGGCCGACTGCGGGTGGGACCCGAGGCGGCACCTGTCGAACTCGAACCCGGCGACTACGCCACGTTTCCCGGCGACGCCCCGCACCGTTACGAGGCGCTCGCTCCCGGTACGTTCGCCGTCCTCATCATGGAGCACCCCTGAACGAGGACGGCGATCCCGCCGCAGCCGGGTGGTCTTCGTGTGCGGTATGGTCGGAGGCCAGATTCGCTTATAGGACCAAATGTCCGAAACCAATGGGATAACGTTTGCGCCGGTGGGCGGCACCACAGTGGCGGTGAGCGAGCCCACGCCGTTACCCTCCATCCGCAGCCACGGCCTGCCGGAGCAGCGATCTGACCGGCACGTGCGGCCCCAGCGCGACAATTTGCAACGAGGTGACAACGCGTGAGCGAGCGGACGCGAGCCGGCCACCGGGGCGTGGCAGGCGGCGACCGGACGCCCATTGGTCACCCGACGGCGGCTGCGGACACCTCAACCCCGCCGAGAATCGGCCCAGCGGCCGGGTGTGGCGACGGGCTCGACGGATGAACGGCCGCTACACCGACCGGTGGTCAGACCCGAACGAACCGTCCTGGGTGGTCGAGCCGACCACCGAGTGGCACCCCCAGTTCCCCGGCCAGCGTTACGCCGGCGACATCGGCATGCCGCACCAGCCGCCACCGCGCGGCCGCGCGACGGTGTCCGGTCGCGCCGAAGTGCCGCCGCTGGCGCCCACCCGCCCGGACGGCACCTACCTCGGCCGGTCCTGGTCCGACGAACCACCAGCGGAACAGACACCACACGGCCGCTCCTGGGTGGACGACGAGCCTGGCGAGGCATCGGCCTACAGCCGACTCCGCAGCGACGAACTCTCGACGGACACCTCCGCCTACGGCCGGCCCGACAACGCCGACTCCCGCCACTACGACCACGAGCCGTACCGTCGTCCGCTGCCCGAGCCACCCCGCCGCGACGACCGCCGCTCGCCCGAGTCGGACCGACGTACCGCCTGGTCCGACCGACGCCCCGCCGACGAGCGGGGGCCCGCGCGGGAAGCCGCCTGGCACCAGGACCAGCCCACCCCCGAGCGGTACGACAGCCGCCGTCCCCGGCAGGAGCCCACCGAGCGGGACCGGGGTTACCGAGGCTCTCCGCCGGTCTCCCCCGCGCCCCGGCCCGAACCCGGCTGGGTGCCCGAGCCGGACGACACACCACGTCGGCGCGGCACACCGCAACGACCGGCCGCTGGTTACGAACGGCACACCGGCGACGGGTACGGCGTCCGACCCACCCGCGACCACGACGGCCGCGTCGCCGACGCGGTCGACCCGTGGGCACCCGTTGACGGCCGCACGCGATACCGCGCCGACGGGTACCCGGACCGGGCCGCCGACGACCCGCGCCGCCCGGAGCCGCGCTACCGCCCGGACGAGGGGATCGGCGCAGCGCCCTCACCCAACGGTGGACGACGGCGTCGCCCCGATCCGGACCTCCCCGACCAGCCCCGCCTCGACGACGACCGGCGGCGGCCCGACACCGACCCACACCGGCAGCAGCCCCGTGAGGCGGCCGCCCGCGCCGAGGCGTACCCGGACCGGCGACCCCGCGAGCAGGCCCGCCCGGACACCTACCGCGACAACGGGTACCGCGAGGACGCGCCCCGTGAGGATGCGTACCGCGAGCCCCGGCCACAGCCGGGCCAACGCTCGGACGGCAGTCTGCCCTGGCCAGCACCGGGTCCGGTGCGCCAGGACCGCACCAGGGAGCCCGGCCACCGCACCGACCCGCACCGCACCACGGACCCGCACCGCAGCCCCGAGCCGGGCATCGCGTCGCGGCCGGCCGCGCGGCCCGAGCGGCCGGCGGCCACGCCGTCCCGGCCTGACGAGCGCCCGGCGGCCACTCCGGCACGCTACGACGAGCGACAGGTACGCCCGGCCGCGACGGCGCCGCCGGCCTCCGGCCGTGCCATGCCGGTCTCCCCGGAACGACCGGTGTCGCCGGCACCCGTCTCCCCCGCTTGGGACCGACCGGTATCGGCCGCCCCGGCCTCCCCGCAACGACCGGTGTCGCCAGCGCCCGACTCCCCCGCCAGCCGCGGCTGGGACCGACCGGTATCGGCCGCCCCGGCCTCCCCGCAACGACCGGTGTCGCCAGCGCCCGTCTCCCCCGCTTGGGACCGACCGGTATCGGCCGCCCCCGTCTCCCCCGCCGCGCCCGGTCGAGACCGACCGGTGTCGGCCGTTCCGGTGTCCCCCACCTCCGACCGGCCCGTCTCGGGGCCACCCGCCGCGCGCCTGCGGCTGGAGTACCTGCCCGCGCCGGTGGACCCGCCCGGCGCCGACGAGCGCTCGGATGCCCGTCCAGCATCGGAACGCCGGCCACTGGCCGAACCGCCACCGGCATCCGGCGCGCGTCCCGCCCCGCCGCCGCGTTACCCCGGCCCGGACAGCAGGGACCGTCCGGTTGACCAGCGGCGCGGCGAGGAGCCGGGCCCGGACCGCCGTCGGGTCGGCGACCCGTTGGCAGGCACCCCACCGACCGACCGCCGCCCGGTCTCCCCGGACCGCTCGCCCCCGGCGGAGCGGCCGCACCCCGCCGATCGACCGGCCGCGCCGGAGCGACCGGCCGCGCAGCAGCGCCCGTACTCGCCGGAGCGGCTATCTCCGACGGCGGACGCGCGCCCGTCGGTGGCCCCGCCACCCACCTGGCAGGCACCGCCGCCGCTGGCGACCCGCCCCGACCCGGCCCCGGCCGACCAGACGCCCGCGGTTCCGACTCCGGCGGCCTCGCAGCCACCGGCACCGGTGCTCCCACCGGCCCCCGGTACGCCGCGCCGCTACGTGCCCCCGCCGCCCTCGGAAGAGCCGGTGGCGCCCGTTCACGAGCCGGACGACGTCCCGGGCACCCGCGGGCCGGAGGCGTGGTTCAGCCCCGCTCAGCCCGCCGAATCCGACCAGGCCGAGCCGGCGACGGACCAGCGGTCGTTCGACCCGGTCGACGACGAGTCGACGGCCGGCGACCCCGACCTCTCCGCGACACCGGACGCGCAGACGTCGACGTCTGCGGCCGACACCCACACCGACGTGGCCGACGAGCACGCCAGTGGGTCGACACCAGAGGACGCATTCGAGCCGGTTTCCGCGCCACCCGCTCACCCCGTCTCCGGTGCCCCTCGGCTCTGGGCGGACGACCTGAACGACGATCCGCAGCCCACTTTCGACATGGAAGCGCTGGACGGCGACCAGCCCGTCTCCGGCGCACCTGTCGTCGCGATGCCCCACCAGCGGACCGAAGCCGAGGGTGAGGCCGGCCAGCAGCCCCTCACCGCTTCGCCCAGCGAGGACACCGATCCGGTCGAGCACGAACTCGCGCCACCCGACGAGCCGGCGGACGCGATAGACGATCCGAACACGGGCCCGACGCAGGGCTCGCGAATCGACGAGTGGCGGGGCGACGCGGCACTGCACGCCACGGCTGCGGACGACGCGAGCCCGCCGGTCTCCGCACCGCCCGCCTCGGTCACGCCGGTTTCCGCTCCTCCGGCACCGCCGGTATCGGCCCCGCCCGCGGCACCCGTCTCCTCGCCGCCAGCGTCCGCGACAGCCCCTGCCTCCGCGCCGCCAGCGTCCGCCGCGGCACCGGTCTCCGCGCCACCCCTCCCCACCGCGGCGCCCGTCTCCGCGCCGCCAGCGCCGACCCCAGCCCCCGTCTCCGCGCCGCCAGCGCCGACCGCCGCCCCGGTGTCCGCACCACCCGCCTCAGCGCAGCCGTACTCCGCAGCACCCGTCTCCGCGCCACCCGCGGCGGCACAGCCGTCCTCCGCAGCACCGTCCTCCGCACCGCCAGCACCAGCACCAGCACCCGTCTCCGCGCCGCCGGCCTCGACACCACCGCCCACCGCAGCGCCCGTCTCCGGGCCACCAGCGTCGGTAGTGCCGACCTCCGGGCCACCAGTGTCGGTAGTACCGACCTCCGGGCCACCAGCGTCGGTAGTACCGACCTCCGGGCCACCAGCGTCGGTAGTACCGACCTCCGGGCCACCAGCCTCGGCCGTACCCGGCCCGAGGAGCGGCTCGGACGGGGAGAACGAGCCGGTGTCCGCGCCACCCGACGACGCGCCGCCGGTGGTGACCCGCCCGTCGCTGGCCGACCCGGGCGACCCGGAGCAGGTGCTGGCCGCGTACCGGTGGCGGTTGGACCCGATCACCCTGCGCGAGGAGTTGACGGAGCCGGACGACCTGCGGGCCATCCGGCGGCGGCTGACCGAGAAGTTGGGCTCGGCGGTCGACAACCGGGCCCGGGCACGGCTGCTCAGCCTGCGGGCGGTGGCCTCGCGGATTCTCGGCGACCTGGACGACGCGCTGGCCGACGGTCGGCTCGCCCTCACCTACGCCGAGGCCACCGGCGAGTTGCGCCGGACCGCGCTGGCCCAGGCCCGGCTGGCCCACGTGCTGCGCTGGCGCGGCGACTTCGCCGAGGCCGACCAACTCTTCGCCCAGGCCAACTCGGTCGAGTTGCCCGACCGGCTGCGGGCCGCGCTGCACGAGCACTCCGGGCGGTCGTGTTACGACCAGGGACGGCTCATGGAGGCCTGCGAGCATTTCGAGAAGGCGCTCGACCTGCGCGGCGCGGGCGACGCCGAACTGCTGGACCGGGTCCGGGTGGCCCTCGACGCGGTCACCGTCCGGGCCGAGGCGGATGGCTTCGGGGCGTACCCCCGGGGTCGGGACGAGGTGCTCGACCGGGACCGACCCCCGTTGCCGGACCGGGACGGGTCGCTGTGGGGTTACACCAGCCAGGACGGCGACGTTGTCGTCCCCGCCCGGTACGCCGAGGCGCAGCCCTTCCACGACGGGTTGGCCTGGGTCCGCCGGCCGGACACGGACCGCTGGTCGCTGATCAACCTGCTCGGTACGACGGTGATCCCGCCGTCCTTCCGGGCCGCGCAGCCGTTCAGCGACGGCCTGGCCTGGGTGGTCGGCGAGGCTGGTTGGACGGCGATCGACGCGACCGGGGCGGTGCAGGTCGCGCCCAACTTCGCCGAGGTACGACCGTTCCGGCGTGGGCTGGCCGCGGTGCGGCGCGAGGGATGGGGGGCTGTCGACCGGACCGGTCGGGTCATCGTGCCCACCCGCTACCACGGCTTCGTCACCGAGTTGGCCGACGGCCAGCAGATCGACGGTTTCACCGACGAGGGGCTCGCCGTTGTCGACGTGGCGGGTCGGCGGGGCGTGGTGGACCGCACCGGCACGGTGCTGGTCCCGCCGGCGCACCCGATGCTGGTCATCCACCCGGTGGCGTTCCTGGTCGAGAGCGACAACGGGCGGTGGGGCGCGCTGGACCGGCGCGGCGTGCCGCTCATCGATCCGGTGTACCGCGATCGCACCGAGGTGCTGGAGGAGATCGACCGGCTACTCACCGACGCCAACCCGGTGCTCTGAGTCGCCGGTCGTCAGTGTTGATCCACTGGAGCTAGGGTCGGTACATGGAATTCCGACACCTGGGCCGTTCCGGCCTGATGGTCAGCGAGATCTCGTACGGCAACTGGATCACCCACGGGTCGCAGGTCGAGGAGGACGCCGCGTTCGCCTGCGTCCGGGCCGCGCTCGACGCGGGGATCACGACCTTCGACACCGCCGACGTGTACGCCGGCACCCGAGCAGAGGACGTGCTCGGCCGGGCGCTGGAGAACGAGCGCCGGGAGGGCCTGGAGATCTTTACCAAGGTCTACTGGCCGACCGGGCCGGGCCGCAACGACCGTGGCCTGTCCCGCAAGCACATCATGGAGTCGATCAACGGCTCGCTGCGCCGGCTGCGTACCGACTACGTGGACCTCTACCAGGCCCACCGGTACGACTACAGCACGCCGCTGGAGGAGACGATGGAGGCGTTCGCCGACGTCGTCCACTCCGGCAAGGCGCACTACATCGGGGTCTCCGAGTGGACTGCCGAGCAGCTGCGCGCCGCGCACCCGCTCGCCCGGGAGCTGCACATCCCGCTGGTCTCCAACCAACCTCAGTACTCGATGCTCTGGCGGGTCATCGAATCCGAGGTGGTGCCGGCCAGTGAGGAGCTGGGCATCGGGCAGATCGTCTGGTCGCCGATGGCGCAGGGTGTGCTCTCCGGCAAGTACCTGCCGGGCCAGCCGCCGCCGGCCGGTTCCCGCGCCACCGACGAGAAGTCCGGCGCGGGCTTCATCTCCCGGTTCATGAACGACGACGTGCTCACCCGGGTGCAGCAGCTCAAGCCAATCGCCGAGCAGGCCGGGCTGAGCATGGCCCAGCTCGCCGTGGCGTGGGTCCTGCAGAACCCGAACGTCTCGTCGGCGATCATCGGCGCGTCCCGCCCCGAGCAGGTGCACGACAACGTGAAGGCGGCCGGGGTGAAGCTCGACGCCGACCTGCTCAAGGCGATCGACGACATCGTCGGGCCGGTCACCGAGCGGGACCCGGCGAAGACCGAGTCCCCCGCGCAGCGTCCCTGACGCCGTTCCGGCCGGCCGGCGCGAGGGTTTCGCGCCGGCCGGCCGGGTCAGGTCAGCTCCGCCCGGTCGTCGGCCAGGTCAGCTCCGCCCGGTCGTCGGCCAGGTCAGCTCCGCCCGGTAGACGGTCACCGCCAGAAGCGGATCAGCTCCAGGCCGGTGGCGTAGAGCCACGACGGCAGACCGAGCAGGTCACCGACCGCGAAGACCGCGTCGAAGAACCAGCCGCCGATGCGCGGGTTCCACAGCAGCGCGAAGAGCAGGATGAAGCCGTACGGCGCGAACAGGTCGTACATCTTGCGCCACTGCGGGTTGAGCCACGGCTGGATCATGTTGCCGCCGTCCAGGCCGGGCACCGGCAGCAGGTTCAGGAAGCTCGCGGTGAGCTGCAGGAAGGCGAGCAGCGCCACCCCCGCCCAGAACTCCACCGGGCCACCCGACTCGATGCCGATCCGCAGTGCCGCCACCAGCACCAGCGTGAACAGCACGTTTGTCGCCGGGCCGGCGAGGCTGACCAGGGTGTGCCGCAGTCGGCCCGGGATGGCGTGCCGGTCCACCCAGACCGCGCCGCCGGGCAGACCGATGCCGCCGAGCAGCACCACCACCACCGGCAGCACTATCGACAGCAGCGGGTGGGTGTACTTCAACGGGTTGAGCGTCAGGTAGCCACGGTGGGCGATGTCCCGGTCGCCGGCCCGGTAGGCGACCACCGCGTGGGCGTACTCGTGCAGGCAGAGCGACACCAGCCAACCGGACACCACGAAGAGGAACACGTTGAACCGGACGCTGCCGTACCCGTTCCAGGTCAGCACCCCGCTGACCGCGAAGAGCGCGACCAGGCCGAGGAAGACCGGGCTGGGCCGGAACGCCGCCTTGGGCACGCCGAGGACCAGCCCGTCACCGCCCGGGCGGTCGTAGGCCATCACTCGGCCGTGGGCAGCAGGCTCATCCGGTAATCCACCCGGTCGTCCTCGACGAGCGCGACCGAGGTGACGCCGGACGCCGCGAGCTCCCGCCAGGTCTGACCGATCCAGGATTCGGCGTCGGCCTGGCTGCCGAACGACTCCGCCGGCCCCTCGACCGTCTTGCCGTCCGTGCCCTCGTACCGCCAGCTCCACGCCATGCCGCGTCTCCCCTCGCCGCTGAAGTCCCCGTGGGACGAACCCTCGCCAGCGTAGTCGGCCCGGCGCGCAACGGCCGCTCGCTCGCCCGGCGGGGGCCCACGGGGTGGATCAATCCAATCGACGCCGGCCGGTACGGTGGCTCGGTGCTGACACGGGGAGTGCTGCTCGGGGACCGATACCGGCTGGGCGAGCGGGTGGCGACGGGTGGGATGGGCGCGGTCTGGCGCGGCACTGACGTGCTGCTGGAACGCGAGGTCGCCGTCAAGGTTCTGCTGCCGTCGCTGGTCGCCGATCCGGAGTTCACCGCCCGCTTCCGGGCCGAGGCGCGGATGCTGGCCGCGCTGCGGCACCCCGGCGTGGTCCCGGTGCACGACGTCGGGCAGGCCGCGCTCGACGACGGCAGCCAGGTCGACTACCTGGTGATGGAGTACGTCGAGGGCCAGCCGCTGTCCGCCCGGGTACGCGCGGCGGGGCGGCTTGATCCGGCCACCACGATGTCGGTGCTGGCCCAGGCCGCCGACGCGCTGCACACCGCCCACCTCGCCGGCATCGTGCACCGGGACGTGAAGCCGGGCAACCTGCTGGTCAAGGACGACGGCACTGTGGTGCTCGTCGACTTCGGCATCGCCCGGTCCCGCGCCATGGCGGGGCTCACCGCCGCGAACATGGTGCTCGGCACCGCCTCGTACATGTCTCCCGAGCAGGCCACCGGGCAGCCGGTCTCGGCCGCCACGGACATCTACGCGCTCGGCGCGGTGGCGTACTTCTGCCTTGCCGGGCAGCCGCCCTTCCACGGTGACAACCCCCTCGCGGTGGCGCTGCGGCACGCCCAGGAGGACCCGGCGGCGCTGCCGGCGGACACCCCACCGGCGGTTGCCGCAGTGGTGAGCCGCGCGCTGGCCAAGCGTCCGGAGGACCGGTTCGCCAGCGCCGCCGAGTTGGCCGCTGCCGCCGCCGATGCCCGCGACGCGACACTGGCGAGCATTCCGGTCTCGGCCCGCCCACCGTGGGCGCTGGCCGCCCCCACCCCGGGGACGCCCGCGGCCGTTCCGGTCACACCGGCCGCCACACCCCCCGCCCCGCTGGCCGCCACACCCCCCGTGCCGCCGGCCGCACCGCCGCTCTCGGCCGGACCGACGCCGGTCGGGCAGCCCGCGCCGGTCGGGGCTGCCGCCGTGCGCACGCCGGCCGGCTTCGCGGCCTCGCCGGTGAGCGGGCCGGGGTCGATCCGGGAGGACGTGTTGCGGACGGGGTCGTCCGGCCGACGCCGGCAACTGCTGGTCGGGGTTGGCGCTGTCGCTCTCGTGGCACTGATCGCGGTGGCCGTGGCGGCCCTACGACCCGACGGGGAGCCGGGTGGGGCGAACCACCCACCCGCACTGGCCGGCGAGTCGGCGGCGGCCCCGGACGGCGGCGCGCTCGACGACGGAGGTGCGAGCACCTCGGGACCCTCACCGAGCGGCGCGCCGGGCACCAGCCGCACCGCGTCCGCCGCACCGACCGCCTCCGGCGGACAGACCGACGCGCCAACCAACGCGCCGGACCCGCGCACCACGACGCCGGGCGGTACGCCGACCGGTACGACAAGCAGCCGACCGACGCCCACCCGCACCCCGTCGAGCCGGCCCAACCCGTACACGGCGGCGCAGGCGTGCGGCAGCGGCTACCAGGTGATCGACTCGGCGACGCTGACCGGCGGGGACGGGCAGCGCAAGGGCCGAGTCTTCCTGCTGTACCACTCGGGCACCGGCACCAACTGCGTGGTCACCCTCAAGGACACCGCGGTCGGCGCGAAGTCGGCCGCCTCGGCGTACCTGGAGGTGCAGGGGCGGACACGCAGCACCGACAGCGGGTCCTTCGACTACTACGCCGGACCGGTGCGGGCCACCGCCGCCGGGACGTGCGTCAAGTGGGGCGGCTCCACCGGCGGGGTCAGTTACGGCAGCGGGTTCGAACACTGCGACTGAACGACGGGCCGGCAGGCACCACAACCGTGGGCGGCCTTAAGGTACGGGCATGTCCGTAGACGGGTGGAACACGGTCCTGGTGCTCGGCGGTATCCGGTCCGGCAAGTCCGAGTTCGCCGAGTCCCTGGTCACCGACGCGCCGGTGGTCCGCTACGTCGCCACCGCGCCCGAGGGCGACCCGGAGGACACCGAGTGGGCGACCCGGCTGGCGGCGCACCGCGCCCGACGGCCGGGCAGCTGGACCACCGAGGAGACCACCGAGGACCCGCGCCGGCTGGCCGACGTGTTGGAGTCCGCCGAGCCCAACGAGATGCTGCTCGTCGACGACCTGGGCGGGTGGGTGACGGTGCTGCTCGACCCGGACCACCAGCCCGCCGACGACGTGGCCACCATCGCCGAACTGGCCGAGGCGATCCGCGGCTGTGCCGCCCGGGTGGTGCTGGTGAGCCCCGAGGTGGGGCTGTCGCTGGTGCCGACCACCCCGCTGGGCCGGGCGTTCACCGACGCGCTCGGCGCGGCCAACCGCGCGGTCGCCGACGCCTGCGACGCTGTCGTACTGGTCGTCGCCGGTCAGCCGGTCTGGCTCAAGTCGGTCGCCGCCGCGACTGAACAGTCCGTTCCCGCCCCCGTGACCGCGCCGACGGCCGCCGCCGCACCGACCTTGGCGAGCCTGGCCGACAGTGAGCCCACCCCCGAGGTGCAGCTGCCCGACGTGCTGACCCACACGCCTCCGGCCACCCCGACCGCGGAGCCGGGCAACCCGTGGGCCGCGCCGACGATGGCGCTGCCGATGGTGTCCACCGGGCTGGTCATCCAGCCCGGCATGGAGCTGCCGATGCCCGACGAGTACGCCGGGCCGCAGGCGATCGACCGGCTGGCCACGCTGGACGTACCGGGCGCCGGGCTGGGCGTGCTGGACCGGGTGGTGGGCTTCGCCGCCGCCACCCAGGGCACCTCGACCCCTGCCGCCTGGGGCTCGGTGCGGGTGCTGCTGCTGCACGGCGACCACGCCGGCGGGGCGGCGGCCGGCACCGTCGCCGGTGAATCGGCGCGCCGCGCCGCGCAGGCCCGCGCCGGCCAGGGCGCGTTGGCACGGCTGGCCGCTGAGAGCGGCGCGAGTCTCCAGGTGGTGGACACTCCGGCCTCCGCGCCGATCGAAGACCAGCCGGCCCTCGCGCCGGAGCAGGTGGAGTCCGCGCTGCGCTACGGCTGGCGGTTGGCCGAGCAGGCCGCCGACGCCGGCGTACAGCTGCTGGTGCTCGGCGCGTGCGGCGCCGGCACCGAGGCGGCGGCCGCGGCGGTGCTCGCGGCGACAGCGGGCGCGGAGCCGCCGGCCGTGTTGGGCCGGGTGATCACCGACTCCGGCGAGATCGACGACGCGGCGTGGATGATCCGCTGCGCGGCGGTACGCGACGCGCTGCACCGCACCCGGCGCTCGTCGCGCGGCGCCAAGGACATCCTGGCCGAGCTGGGCGGCGGCGACGTGGCGGTGGCCACCGGCGTGCTGCTCGGCGCCACCGCCCGCCGGGTGCCGGTGCTGCTCGACGGGCCGGTCGGGTTGGCCGCCGGCATGGTGAGCCGCGACCTGGCCGGGCAGGCCCGGCACTGGTGCCTGCTGGCCGACCACGGCGGGCACCCGGCCGTCCGGCTCGCCGCCGACGTGCTGGGCCTCACCCCGCTGCTCGACCTGCGGATGGATCTCGGTGAGGGCGCGAACGCGCTTGTCGCGCTGCCGCTGCTGCGCTCGGTGCTGGCGCTGTCCGCCGCGCTGCCGGTGCACCCGTCGCTGGCCGGCACCGACGACACCGACCCGGCCGTCGACGAGCCGGAGTCCACCGACCCGAGCTACGCCGACCCGAGCTACGCCGACCCGGATCTCACCGAGCCCGACTCGACCGAGCCCGACTTCGCCGAGCCGGAGCCGGCCGGGCCGGGCCCGGCCAGCACCGGGGCGGACGAGCAGCCGGCGTCGGGCTGGCGTGCCGGCTGAGCCACGGCTGCTCGCGGGGGCCCGGCTGGCGGTCACCACGTTCACCACGCTGCCGGTGCGGGCCGGGCGCATCGACCGCCCGGTCGCCGGCACGGCGATGGCCCTCGCCCCGGTGGTGGGCGCGCTACTCGGCGCAGTGCTGGCCGGTGTGCTGCTGCTGGCCGGGGCGCTCGCCCCACCGTTGGTGGCGGCCGGTGTGACAGTCGGCGTCGCCGCGCTGCTCAGCCGGGGGCTGCACCTGGACGGGCTGGCCGACACCGTGGACGCGCTCGGCTCGTACCGACGGGGCGCCGCCGCCCTGGAGATCATGAAGAAGCCGGACGTCGGCCCGTTCGGGGTGGTCGCCCTAGTGGTCGTACTCCTGGTGCAGGCCGCGGCGCTCGCCGACCTCGCCGGTCGGTCCTGGCCGGCATGCCTCGCGGCTGTGGTCGCGGCGACCGCGGCCGGGCGGCTCGGCGTCACTGTGGCCTGCCGGCGGGGCGTGCCGGCGGCCCGGCCCGACGGGCTGGGCGCGCTGGTCGCCGGCACGGTCGGCCCGGTGGCGGTGGCCGCCGGCGCGGTCGCCGTCGTGCTGCTGGCGGTGCCCGCGGTGCCGGGCCGTCCGTGGCAGGGGCCGCTGGCCGTCGTCGCCGCGATCGCCGTCGCGCTAGGGCTGCTCAACCACGTGGTACGCCGCCTGGGCGGGATCACCGGCGACGTCCTCGGCGCGACAGTCGAGGTGGTCACCACGCTGGTCTACCTGGGTCTGGTGCTGTCCGGCTGAACCGGGCCCGGCGGGCCGGGTAGCGTTCGGCTCGACAACACCGGCGCGGCCACCGGGGGATCCCACAATGCTCATCACGGACGACTTCCTGCCCGTACCGGTGCCGGAGTCGCTCAGCGCGACCTACCTGGTGCCGATGGCGGGGCTACCGAAGGTCAGTGCGAAGACAGCGGTGGCGGCCCTGACCGGCCGGCTGGCCGAGCCCGTGCACGGGCTGGCCCGGCAGATGCTCGACAGCCCGCTGATGAGCGTCGACACCCGACCGATCGCCGAGTTCCCCGAGCTGCCACCGGACCTGCTCACCGCGTTCGGTGCCACGAAGGAGCAGCTGGACCGGCTGGCGGCGGCGACGCACCTGGTGGTCGTACAGGCCGAGTACCGGCCCGGTTGGCCACCCGCGCACGAGTGGGCCGCCCGGGCGGTAGCGGCCGCCGTGGCGGAATCCGTGGACAGCGACGTGGTGGACGTCTTCGGCCTCCAGTTCCTCGACCCGGCGACAGCGCTGCGCTCCCTCCCCGACGAGCAGGGCCGCATCCGGCTGGTCGACTGGGTGCTGGTGCCGTACTCCTCGGACAACGAGGGCCTGTGGTTCACCACCAAGGGGCTGCGCCGCTTCGGTCTGCTGGAGTTGCAGACCCAGGGGGTGCCCGACCACCTCACCCGCGCCTGGGGTGCGGTGATGACCGGAGCGGCCCGTCGACTGCTGCGCGACTGGACCGACGGGCTCACCGGCGAGGAGGTGCCGGCGTTCGTGCAGCTCCCGGTGCTGGCCACTGTCACCGGGCACGACATCGCTGTGGCGTACGGCAACCCGGAGCAGCACGGTGCCACCGCCCCGGTGCTGCTCCGCCTCGAACTGGACCCGGCGACCGACCCGGAGGCCGACTCGTTCCTCAGCCTGCGCCCGCCGGCCGGGCACCCCGGCCCGGACGGGCGCTACTACGCCGCCGCCTGCGCGACACTGTTCTCCGGGATCCAGCCGGACGTGCGCTACGCCCGCTCCGGCGACGCGATGAGCCGCGCGGTCGCCACCGCCCGAGCCGCGCTGGATGACGCGCGGGCCCGCTTCGTCGCCGGCCAACTTCCCACCGAGTCGCAACTGGTGGTGAAGTACGGCCTGCCCGGAGACGACGGCCCGGAGTACGTATGGGCGGGCGTCACCTCGTGGGAGACCCCGGAACGCATCGTCGGCGTGAGCGCCAGCGACGCCAACACCGACCAGAGCGTGCGCATCGGCGCCCCAGTGGTAGTGGAGGCGACCGAGGTAGTCGACTGGGCCGTCCTGGACGCGACAGGCGTCATAGAGGGCGGCTGGACCCAAGCAGTCCTGGACTCAGGCGAACCCCCAACCCCGAACCCCAGTTGATCAAGAGGTTTGCGTCAGGATCTCGTCCGAACTTGACGCAAACCTCTTGATCACCGGGGCAAGGCGGTGGGGTTACTTCACTGAGGGGGTTACGAAGGGGGGCTTCGTCAGCTTCAGGGGGGCTCGGCGGCCTCGGATGTCGACCTCGACCTCGTCGCCGTCCGCGAGGTTGGCGTTGGTGTTCAGCAGGGCCAGCGCTATGCCCTGTTTGCGGGTTGGGGAGAAGGTGCCGCTTGTCACCTCACCCACCTGGGTGTCGCCCACGTGCAGGGTCATGCCGGGCCGCGGGATGGCCCGGTCGACGGCCACCAGACCGCGCAGCGTACGCCGGGGGCCGGCGGCCTTCTCCGCGAGCAGCGCGTCGCGGCCCCAGAAGGTCGGCTTGTCCCAGCCGACCGCCCAGCCGGAGCGGGCCTGCACCGGGCTGATGTCCAGGGAGAGGTCCTGCCCGTGCAGCGGGTAACCCATCTCGGTCCGCAGAGTGTCCCGCGCGGCCAGCCCGCAGGCGCGCAGCTCGAACGCCGCGCCGGCGGCGAAGAGCGCATCCCACACGGCGACCGCGTGCTCCGCCGGCACCACCAGCTCGTAGCCCAGCTCACCCGTGTAGCCGGTACGGCAGACGGTCAGTTCCACCCCGGCCAGGCTCGCGGCGGAGAAGCTCATGTAGCCGTGTTCGGTGGGCAGGTCCAGGGCGGCCAGCAACTCGGCCGAGCGGGGGCCCTGCACGGCCAGCACCGCGTACGCCTCATGCTCGTCGGTGACCGTCACCTGCGCGGGAGCGGCGGCGCGCAACCGGCGCACCACCTCGGCGGTGTTCGCCGCGTTCGGGATGAGGAAGACGTGGTCGTCGGCGTACAGGTAGGCGATGATGTCGTCCACCACACCGCCGGTGGCGTCGTCGCAGCAGAGCGTGTACTGCGCCCGGCCCGGGCCGATCCGGCCCAGGTCGTTGCTGAGGCAGGAGTTGACGAAGTCGGCCGCGCCGGGGCCGCTCACCCGGGCCTTGCCCAGGTGTGACACGTCGAAGACCCCGACCGCCGTACGCACAGCTGTGTGCTCCTTGAGCACTCCGCCGCCGGCGTACTCCAGGGGCATCTCCCAGCCCCCGAAGGGGGCGAACTTGGCTCCGGCGGCGGTGTGCCGCTCGTGCAGCGGGGAACGACGCAGCCGGGTCGCGGCGGCGTCGGAGGTCACGTCGGTCATGGGTGGCAACTTACCGGGGGCAACGTCGCTGGTTAGCATCGGCGGGAGCCCGCTGGCGCTGTCGGCGGGACAGCCATGACGTCCGGCGGGTAGGTTCCGCCGGAGACCTTCACCGCTGGTACGCGACGCCGCGACCGGCCCGGCCCGCCCGGAGTAGCTTCAGTGACTTCACCCCGCACCACCAACCTGAGCCTGGTCGACACCGACCCGGCCGAGCTCGCCGTCGACGCGATCGTGATCGGCGTGCACAGCCAGACCGGAGAGCAGGGCGCCACCAGCGGCCTCGCCGGCACCCTGCTGCTCGCCAGCGGCGCGGAGAGCATCGCGGCCGCGTTCGACGGCAAGCTGACCGAGACCCTCGCGCTGCTCGGCGCGACCGGCGGGCCGGGTGAGGTCATCAAGCTGGCCACGCTGGGCACCGTGACCGCCCCGCTGGTCACCGCGGTCGGGCTCGGCCCGGAGCCGTCGGGTGCCGCCCCGGCCCCGGAGACGCTGCGTCGGGCCGCCGGTGCGGCGATCCGGGCCCTGGCGGGCGCACCCCGTGTCGCGCTGGCGCTGCCGCTGCCGGACGACGCGGACGCGTCGGCCGAGCTGCGCGCGGTCGCCGAGGGCGCGCTGCTGGGTGGGTACCGGTTCGCCGGTTACAAGACCCGGCCCCAGCCGACCCGGCGCGAGCCGGTGGCCGAGGTGCTCATCGCGGTGCCGGACGCCGGCGACGCGGGCGCCCAGGCGGAGGTCGCCCGGGCGCAGGCGGTGGCAGGCGCGGTCCGGCTCAGCCGGGACTGGGTGAACACCGCTCCGAACGAGCTGCGTCCGCCGTCGTTCGCCGATGCGGTCGCCAGCGCGGCGCGCGAGGCGGGCCTCGGCGTCGAGGTGCTCGACGAGGCGGCGCTGGCCGCCGGCGGGTACGGCGGCATCGTCGCGGTCGGGCAGGGCTCGGAGGCTCCCCCGCGGCTGGTGAAGCTGACCTACACCCCGCAGGACGGCGGCAACGGCAAGCGGGTCGCGCTGGTCGGCAAGGGCATCACCTTCGACACCGGCGGCATCTCGATCAAGCCGGCGCAGGGCATGTGGGAGATGAAGTCCGACATGGCGGGCGCCGCCGCGGTGGGCGCGGCCATGTTGGCGATCGCCGCGCTGAAGCCGACGGTGGCGGTCAGCGCGTACCTGCCGATGGCGGAGAACATGCCGTCGGGCACCAGCTACCGGCCGGGTGACGTGATCACCATGTTCAACGGCAAGCGGGTCGAGGTGCTCAACACCGACGCCGAGGGCCGGATGATCCTGGGCGACGCCATCGCCCGCGCCTGCGCGGACGGCACCGACTACCTGTTCGAGACCTCCACCCTGACCGGTGGCCAGGTCATCGCGCTGGGCAAGCGGATGGCCGGCGTGATGGGCACCCCGCAGCTGTGCGACCGGGTGAAGGTGGTCGGCGACGCCGTCGGCGAGCCGGCCTGGCCGATGCCGCTGCCCGACGACGTCCGTAAGGGCATGGAGTCGGATGTGGCGGACATCTCGCAGGTCAACGCCGGGATGGACCGGGCCGGTCACATGCTGCAGGGCGGCGTGTTCCTGCGCGAGTTCGTGACCGACGACGTGGCCTGGGCGCACATCGACATCGCCGGGCCGGGCTACCACTCGGGCGAGCCGACCGGCTACTGGACCAAGGGCGGCACCGGCGTTCCGGTCCGCACGCTGGTGCAGCTCGTCGAGGATGTCGCCGCCAACGGCTGACGGAAAACGCGAAAGGGGCCCCCTGCTCAAGGGGGCCCCTTTA